>NZ_JBSFJF010000007.1:0-186665 GCF_053597915.1 Streptomyces sp. NPDC001219
AGTATCGGGGCGACCCTCCGCCTTGCGATCGCACGCACCAGACGCCGCGGGGCCGCCCTTCGGGCGAACGACGGGAGTTTGACGACAGGTCCTAGAGCCGGGACAGTGACGCGGTCGCGAAGAGCACCTCGCGGATCGCGTCGCGTTCGCCGTCCTGGCCAGCGGCGGCCTCCTCGGGGGAGATGTGGCCCGCGGCCAACTGGCAGAACTCGGCGCTGTCCAGGGCGATATGCGCGACGGTGCGGTCCGGGGTGCCCAGCGCGGCCGGTGAGTCCAGCGCTATGTACCAGTGGCCGCCGCCGTTGCCCTCGACCTCCAGATGGAGGGTACGGCCGGGTGCGCCCGCCTCGACCAGTCGCCGTGGCGGTGCGGCGAGCCCGGCCCGGCGGCGTTCGGCCAGCGCGCTGGGCAGCAGTCGGGCGGCGAGGTCGACCATCTGGTGGAGATGCCCGGAGGCCGGGGGAACGTACGGGTAGTCCACCGCCTCCGCGATGTCGCCGGCGTGCACCCAGCACTCGAAGGCGCGGTCCAGGAACGCGTCGCGCAGCGCCAGCCGGAAGTCCCCGTAGGGGACGGCGAGTTCGGCGGCCCGGCTGCCGGCGAACGACACCTGCCGCACCAGCGCGTAGCTCTGGTCGCGCCACGGCGCGTGCACGGCGACCGGCTTCCGCTCCTCGCCCGCCGCGCGCCAGAACGTTTCGGTACGGACGAGCGGGTCCGGGGTGCCGGGCGGGGCGGCCGTGCCGAGCGGGTCGGTCAGGCCCAGCGCCGTCGCGACCAGGCCGTCCACCGCCATCAGATGCCCCATGACACCGGCGACGGTGGTCTCCCGCTCGACCGCGCGCTCACCCTCGAACCAGCGCAGCCGCACCGGAGCGCGCCACTCCGCCTCGCCCATGTCGTGCAGCAGCGCATCCAGCTTGGCGGTCTCCGCGTCGTACGGCGACGCCCACTCGGGCACCGGGATACGGGCCGGCCGCCGGCCCAGACAGCCCTCCAGCACACGGGAGCGCAGCAGCGGATCGAGGTCGAGGCTGTCGGCGGGGTGCAACAGCCCGACGGCGTCGCGCAGCCGCAGCGCCTCGTCCGCGCAGGAGGCGCAGTCGGTCAGATGCGCCTCGACGGCGGCCGTCTCCTCGGCGGAGCAGGCGGCCAGCGCCCAGGCGCCGAGCAGCGACTTGAGGACGCGGTGCGGCGGAGCCGCCGGGTCGGGGTCGGGCAGCGGTGGTGCGGTGGGCGGTTCGGACCCGGGCCCGGCGTCCGTGAGGGGGCCGGCGGTGTCGTTCACCGGGTCGCGGACGGGCACCGGCGGGGTGTCGGGAAGGGGGCCGTGGTCCTCGGCGGCGGCGCGCGGGGAGGGTATCCGCGGCCGCTCGCCGGGGCTGCCGGGCAGCTCGCGGCCGTCCCATTCGTCCGGGCCGTTCACAGTGACCTTCCCTGGCCCGGGCCGGGTGGTGCGGAGGTGCCGGGGCCGGTGTGCTGGGAGTGCGGCGGGAGCGGGCCGCGGGGTGGGTGGGGCGCCGGTGCCGTGCCGGGCGCCGCGGGGGAGGAGCGCGGGGCGCGTGCGGTGTACGAGGCGCGGTGGCCGGGCGGCAGGGCGTGGTGGTGATGGGCGGTGGAGAGCAGTTGGAGGCCCAGCCGGAGGCGGCGCCGGGCCTCGTCCTCCGTGACGCCGAGGTCGGCGGCGGTCTGGCGGTAGTCGCGGCGCTGGAAGTACGCCAGCTCCAGTGCGGCCCTCAGGGGCGCGGGCATGGACGTGACGATGTAGTCGGCGCGGGCCGCCGTGGAGGCCTCGCGGATCTTCTCCTCTATCTCGGCGGGCGCCGGGGCGCCGTCCCCGCTGTCGCGCGCCGAGGCCGCCTCGGTCTGGCGCAGCCGCTGGACCGCCTGATGGCGGGTGACGCCGGCGATCCAGGAGCGCAGCGGGCCCTGCTTGGGGTCGTAGGAGTCCGGGTGTTCCCAGATGTAGCCGAACACCTCGCGGGTCAGCCGGTCGGCGGCGTCCTCGTCGTCCAGGACACGGTGGGCGAGGCTGTGCACGAGCGAGGCGAAGCGGTCGTAGAGCTCGCCCAGCGCGGCCGCCTCGCCGTGGGCGAGCCGCTGTTGCATCCGCCTGTCCCAGCGCGGTGGCGCGTCGTGTCCCATCGGAACCCCATCCCTGCCCGTCGCCTCCGGGCTCACTCCTCAGCCGTCAACAGCCGCTGCTCCGGCACCCGCACCCACGCCCGGAGCTGTGTGCGCGATCACAGCGCCCACCGTCCCATCGAATGTAATGCGCGGGTCTGACAACGCACGCTCCTTTGCGGCAAACCGAGCCCCGACGGAGACGCGGGTGGTAAAGGCCGCCGGGTGACCGGACTCACTTTGTGGCGATACTGCCCGATCGGAGCCGATCGATGCCGATCGTTCGGGTGCGCATACGGTGAGGTGTTATCCGTGTGTGACCGGATGTCGGCGAAAAGCAGCGGCCCCTGGGGCATAGCCTTAGGCGGACTGCCTGTTGCGCCAAGGATTCGGAAGAGTTTCAGGGGAGAGAGGCCGGGCAGTCGAGGCGGGGAAGGATGAGTTCCGGATGCTACCGGGCCCATCCGGTCCGAAAGCGAGCGAAAGGCTTCGAGCGCGTGTCGTTGAAGGTGGCAGAGGACGAACAGGGCCCATGGGCCGTACTCCAGGTGTCCGGGGAGATGGACCTGGTCACGTCGCCCGCGGTGCGCCAGCATGTGCACGACGCGGTGGCCGACGGCCGGAGATCACTGGTGCTCGACCTCTCCGAGGTGCGGTTCTGTGACTCCAGTGGGGTCGGCGTGCTGATCGCCGCCCGCCGTCTGATGCGCTCCTGTCAGGGGCGGCTGCGGCTGATCCTCCCCGCGCAGGGTGCCGTGGACGGCTCGCACGTCAACCGTGTGCTGGCCGCGCTGGGTGTCCGCCGGCTCTTCGAGGTCTACCCGGACCTGCGCACCGCCGTCGACGAGGCCGCCGCCCCGCTCTCCGCCTGAACGTCCGCCGCGGTCCCGCTCGCCGCCTGAACGTCCCCGGGGCGCCCCCGTCGGCCCCCGTACGCCCGCCTCCGGCTGATTCACCCCGCTCCGTACGGAAACTCCGCCCGTACGACGAAGCCGCCGTCGGAGGTGTGCCGCGCCTCCAGCGTCCCGCCGAGGCTCTGGGCGCGCTCGCGCAGCCCCACCAGCCCGTGCCCGCCGCCGGGAAGCGCGGGAACCGCCGCCGTCGCGTCCGGCGGCCCGTTACGGATCTCCACCCGCAGCCCGTGCGCCGCACGGCTCTCCTCGGCCCGCGCGGTGCTCCGCCCGGCTCTCTCGCCGCGTCCGGCCCCTTCGCCGCGTTCCCCGTCCACCGGATCGACCCGGACCCGGACCCGCGCCCCCGGTGCGTGCTTGCGGATGTTGGTGAGCGCCTCCTGCACCGTGCGGAAGGCCGCCCGCTCCACCGTCTTGGTGCCGCTCGCGCCGGCCGCCACCCCGCCCTCGTACGTCACGTCCAGCGCGCTCATCTCGATCAGCCGCGGCAGCTCCTCCAGGTCCGGCTGCGGGGCCAGCTTGTGCGCCGCGTCCGCCTCGCCGCCGTCCGCCCGCAACACACCCACCATGTGCCGCAGTTCCTCCAGCGTCCGTACGGACAGCTCCCGGATCGTCCTGGCGCCCGCGCGCGCCGCCGGGTCCTCCGCGCCGACCTGCATCGCCCCCGCCTGCAGGCTGATCAGGCTGACCTGATGGGCCACCACGTCATGCATCTCACGGGCCAGCCGCGCGCGTTCGGTGGTCTTGACCCGGTCCGTGAGCAGCCGGTGCTCCCGGCGGCGGCTGCGGGTCAGATCCTCTATACGGGAGGCGAGTTCCCGGCGGGTGCGCATCAGCAGGCCCAGGGCGATCGGCGCGGCCGAGGTGACACTGGCGTCGATCAGCACCTGGGTGTTCTCGCGGTAGACGGTGAGCTCGAAGTCGGTGATCGGATACGGGAAGAAGTGCGCGGCGATCAGCAGCGCCGCGCAGGTGCCCAGCCGCGCGCGGCCGGGCCGCTGGAGGGCCAGGGTGTAGAGCCCGATCATCGGCGCGAACCAGATGTAGCCGATGTAGAGCCCCGGCAGCGTGACGAGGAAGACCAGCAGGGGGAAGCGCCGGCGCAGTACCAGGGCCGCCGCCGCCAGCATCGAGACGCCGACCTCCAGGTCGAGTTCGAGGCCGTTGACCAGCATCGAGTCGGCGATCGCCAGCAGCACCGGGACCACCAGCGGGACGAGGGCGCGCAGCCGCCGCCCCAGCGCCCCGCGCGTCAGCGCCCGCCCCTTCGCCTCCCCGTGGGACACCGCCCGCCCCGCGCGCGCCCGCAGACGGCTGCGGTCGCCCCGGGCCCTCACCACGCCCCCCGGGGGTCGCCTGCCACCAGTCCGGCACGGTCGGCGACGATGGCCGCCTGTATGCGGTTGATGCCGCCCAATTTGCCCAGCAGGGCGCGCACATGGTCCTTGACCGTACTGGGGGCGAGCCCCATCCGGTCGGCTATCTGGGCGTTGCCCAGGCCCTCGCCGAGGAGGGCGAGCACCTCCGACTCCCGCGGCGTCAGCCCGCTGACCGCCCGCGCCGCCGACGTCTGGTCCTCGGCGGTCAGATAGCCCCCGATCACCGCGCGGGTGACCCCCGGATCGAGCACGCTCCCGCCGTCCGCCAGCGTCCGTACGGCCCGTACGAGTTGCTCCGGGTCGGAGTCCTTGAGCAGGAACCCGGCGGCGCCCTCGCGCAGCGCCGCCGTCAGGTACTCCTGGGCGTCGAAGGTGGTCAGCATCGCCACCGCGGGCGGCTCCGGAGCGGCGCGCAGCCGGCGCAGTACGGTCAGCCCGTCCACGTCCGGCATCCGGATGTCCAGCAGCACCACGTCCGCCGCACAGTCCAGCACGGTCCGCACGGCCTCGGCGCCACCGCAGTCCGCGACCATCTCGATGTCCGGGGCCGTCCCCAGGATCATCCGCAGTCCCGATCTGACCAGCCGCTCGTCGTCCACCACAGCGACACGGATCACCGGCCGCCCCTTTCTCCTTCGCACCACCCGAGCCCGCGGAACCGCCCGGCGCCGCGCGATTCCGTTCCCCTGTCACCCGGGACCGCCCTGCGACGGACCCGCACCCCCGCCGAGCGGCGGGGGTGAGCCCGCGACCTCTGGAGGATGCCGTGGGGAGGTCCCCACGGGCAGAGTGGTTCACATGCTGCACCACTGAACAGGCCCCGAGCCCAGGACGCGTTGCAGTTCACATCGGCGGCCGCCGCGACCCCCACACGCGGCGGCCGTCTGTGGCGTGCGGGGGCGGTTCGGAGGGGGATCTCCCCCGCACCGCTCACGCGCGACCTTTCACCCCCTCAAAAGCGCTGGTCAGACGCACTTTCCCGGCCCCGCCGGCCGCTCCCCGCGACACTCCGCGACCCGCACCGCGTCCCGTAACGCCGCACTGAGCTGAACCGACAAAAACCGCAACTGCCGCGCATCCACCGCCGGATCACCGATCAGCTCCCGCGCGTGCTCCAGCAGTCCGACCGCCATCCCGAGCTGCAGCTCCGCCACGTCCTCGGCGTACCGGGCGACATAGCCGCCCTCCCGGTCGGTGAGCAGATAACAGGGTTTCTCGTCGGGGGTGGTCCAGGGGAGGAGGCGGGGGGTGTGGGGGTCGTTCATCGGGTGGCCTCCGGTGCGTACGCCGGGAGGCCGGCGCGGACGGGGAGTGCGTGGGTCACGTCGGTCTGCTTTCGTCGGGAGGACGAGCCCCCGGGGAGCCCGGAGCGGCTGCCAGGGGCCGCCGTCGTTGGCTACGGCGCTGCCACGCTAGGCAGCACGACGCGGCCCGGACAGTGACGTGCCGTGCCACTTTCCGCGCGTACTGGGACGCCGTGTCCTACCCGTCGAGGCCGAGGCGGTCGGCGAGTTCCGTGAGCGGGGAGGTGCGCCGCCGCTCGCGGTGGCGGAGGTCGGCCACGAGACGGCGGCTAGTGGAGTGGTAGCGCATCCATTCCGGGGCGGTGCGCTCGGCGGTGAGCAGCGCCTGCAGCGCGCCGTCGTCCTTGTGCAGGTCGGCGAAGGCCAGCGCGCGGTCCACGTGGAACCGCGCCCGCCAGGTCGGCGGGAGTGCCCCCAGGCCGGGCACGGTGCGCGCGGTCCGTAGTGCCTCGTCGCTCCGGTCCATCTCCACCAGGAAGTTGACCTTGGCCACGCCCATGTTGGCCGGGCCGAACGGCGTCGCGTAGTCCAGGCGGTCCGTACCGATCCGCGCCGCCGCCGCGCCGGCCAGGTTGAGCAGGTCCCGTACGGTGTCGTGCCGCTCCCGGCGGACCGCGGCCGTCGCCGCGCGCAGCAGCAGGACGCCCCACAGGGCCAGTTCGGCCGGCGGGGAGCGGAACCCCGGCTCAACACGTTCGGCGGCGTTCAGCGCGACCTGCTCGGCGTCGGCCAGCCGCCCCTGCTTGGTGAGGACCCAGGCGAGGCTGGAGAAGCCCACGGTCCGCAGATGCGGATCGTCTCCTTCGGCCGCCGCCGCCATCGACCGTTCCAGGGCGGTGAACGCGGCGTCCTCCTTGCCCAGTGCCGCCAGCGTCGTGGCGGCTACCTGGTAGGCCTCCGCCAGGACCGAGTGGGCCGCGGCGGCCTCGGCCCCGGTACCCGCGCGCGCCGCCGCCTTGGCGTCCCTGATCAACTGCGGCAGCAGCGCGCCGATTTCCCCCATCCGCCCGTCGCGGCGGATGCGCTCCGTCGACCGCAGCGAGGCCCGCAGGGCCGCGATACCGGGGGCGTCCTCGGGGTCCGGCTCGTCGCCCAGCAGGTCGGACACCGGCGAGACAGCCTGACGCAGCGCCAGGACGGAGGGCTGCTCGCCCTCGTCGCGCACCTCGAAGGTGGCGGGCTGCCCGACGAGCGCGGACGGCTCCACATCCAGGGCTCTGGCCAGCGCATTCAGCGTCGTCAGCCGCGCCGTCCGGCGTACGCCCTGCTCAAGCTTCCGCACGACATCGACAGACAGCCCCGCCCGCTCGGCGAGCCCCTCCTGGGTCAGCCTCCGCCGCGCCCGCAGCCGCGCGATCCGCTCACCGATACCGGGTTCCTCGTCGAACAACTCCATGGCCACCCCCGCGAAAAGGACGTACCGGCCACGCTACGCCTGTGGGGGCGGGGACGGTTCCCCCAGCTTCGGTCGCGGACGTCAGCTGCGCCCTGGCGACCCGGCCCGATTCCCCGACCGGCAACCGTACGGTCGGCGGAACGGAAGAAGCGGCCCGTTCGTTTCTCCGGTGACCGAGTGGCCCGAGGACGCGGAGTACAGGTGAGCCCCGAACGACGGATCGTGTACCGGGAAGCGCGGCCCGCGGACCGGGAACAGATCGACGCGCTCGACGACTCGTTCACCACGGACACCGTCTACGAGGTCGTCGCGGGGGACGAGGGGTTCGCGCTGCGGTCGGTCTTCGTCGATCCGCCGCTGGTCAAGGTCTTCCCCGACGACGAGGACGATGGGGACGGCGGGACGGATGAGGGGGTGCACAGGGAAGTCGCCGTCGACGGCGGGACGGTGTGCGGTGTCGTTGCTGTCGGGGTCGAGGAGTGGCACCGCCGTCTTGTCATCCAGCAGATAGCGGTGGCGTCCACGCACCGTGGGCACGGTGTCGGCGCGGCGCTGATGGAGCGGGCCTGCGCGTACGGGAGCCGCCTCGGGGCGCGGACGGCCTGGCTGGAGACCACGAGTGTGAACGTCCCGGCTGTCCGGGCGTACCGGCGGATGGGGTTCGCCCTCTGTGGCCTCGACACCACCCTCTACCGGGGTACGCCGAGCGAGGGTGAGACCGCGCTGTTCATGAGCAGGGAACTCGGGGCCGGCGGCTGAACCTCCCCGTGGCCGGTGCCCGGTGGGGGTGCACCGGGACGCGGGCGCCCCCTACAGCCACCCCTCGCGCCCCACCACCGCCGGCCGGACCCCCTCCGGGCGGGGGTCGCCGTACGGGCGGGTGCCGCGGCCGGTGGCCAGGACGACGACCGAGGTCATGGCGGCGAGGCCGTAGGCCGTGGTGGCCATGGACAGGGCGCCCTCGGTGGTTTCGAAGGAGCGGTTGAAGAAGTCGGAGACGGTCAGCCACACCACCGTGCGGACGGTCATGTAGAGCTCCAGTGCCGCGAACACCAGGAGCGCGCCGCGGATGTCCCGGCGCCCCCGGAGGGCCAGCACGCTGAGGATCAGCAGGACGAGGACGGAGCCGACGGTGGTGAACTCGGCGGACGCCGCGAGGTCGAGGGCGCCGAGGACCGAGCCGTCGACCACGCCGCGCAGATAGCGGCCCGCGTCCACGCCGGTGGCCGTCAGGTCGCGGACCGCCCAGCCGAGTTCGGCGAGGGCCATGACGAGGAAGAGCACGCCGCAGATCCGGGACAGGCGGCGCCACTGGGCGTCCTGGCCGGGTGTTTCGGGTGCGGGGCGGCCGTCGTCGGTCCGGCGCTCGGTGGCCGGGAACATCGAGCACAGCACGACCAGCGCCACCACCACGCCCAGACCGCGGGTGGCGAGCGCCCAGCTGCCCAGCGGGTCGTTGCTGTACTGGTGGCGGTAGGCGGCGTGGAGCAGGCCCACGCCCTCCCGCAGGGAGAGCGCGAGCAGCACGAAACCGGACAGCAGCGCCGCGGAGCGCGCCACCCGCCGCTGGGCCAGCGTGAGCGCGGCGATCACCAGGAACACGGCGGTGAAGGCCCATTCGTACGGGCCGAGGATCTGGGTCGTGAGGGAGGCGCCCGGGTTGAACAGGCCCTCGACGAAGTCCCAGGTGCTGCTGTCCCCTTGGGTGATGCCGAAGACCGTCCAGGCGCCCAGCACACCGGCGTACAGCGACAGGCACAGCCCGGTCGCGAGGTAGGCGCCGCTGTGTTCCGGAGCGGCCCGGCGCGGATCGGGACCCGGACGGACATCCACCGTTCCACCGTCCTGCATCACCATGACCGACCCCCGATCCGCTTCTCGTGGCCGCCGTACCGGTCGTTCCCGTACAACAGCCTCACTGTGTCAAGGACGGCGGGAGAGCCGGTGGAGGTTCCACCCCGTGTCGTCCCGCTCACGCGCCGGTCAGCGGCGCGGCTGCCCGCCGGTGGCGGCGAGGAGGCCCCGGAGGCCCCGGCGGGGTCTCCCGGTCGCGCGCCCCGTGCGGCTCCGTCGCCGCCGTCACCTGTTCGCTGCGGTTCAGTATGACGGGGCCGCCCGTGGTCATCTGGCCCCGGAACATGGGTTCTTGGGCGCGGTGGCGGGTCCTGCGGACGTCCTCGCGCGGCTCCGGGAGGGGGTGCGGGTGACCATGGCCGGTCCGTGGGCGCCACCCCTGCCGTGCGGGGCGCCGTACGGCAAGATGGGGCCATGGGGATCTTCGGGGGCGAGGGCCGACTGATCGGTGGCCGGTACCGCCTGGGAATACGGCTGGGCCGCGGTGGGATGGGAACGGTCTGGCGTGCCACCGATGAGGTGCTGGGCCGGCAAGTCGCCGTGAAAGAACTGCACTTGGACGAGGGAACGGCCGAGGCCGAGGCCCGGGTGCAGCGGGAGCGGGCGATGCGCGAGGCGCGGACCGTCGCCGGGATCAAGCACCCGAACGTGATCGTCGTGCATGACGTGGTCGAGCAGGACGGCCGGCCGTGGATCGTGATGGAGCTGGTGGAGGGTGCGTCGCTGGCCGACCGGCTGCAGAGCGGCGGCCCGGTCGCGCCCCGGGAGGCGGCCCGGATCGGCGTCGCGCTGCTGGGCGCGCTGCGGGCCGCGCACACCCGCGGGGTGCTGCACCGCGACATCAAGCCCGCCAACGTCCTGATGGAGTCCGGCACCGGCCGCGTCGTGCTCACCGACTTCGGCATCGCCCAGGTGCCCGGCGTCACGACGCTGACCGACGCCGGCGGCTTCGTCGGCTCGCCCGAGTACACCGCCCCGGAGCGGATGTCCGGGCACGGCACCGGCCCCGAGGCCGACCTCTGGTCGCTCGGGGTGCTGCTGTGCGCCGCGCTGAGCGGCGCCTCGCCGTTCCACCGCGACTCGCTGGGCGGCGTGCTGCACGCGGTGGTCTACGACGAGATCGAACTCCCGGAATCCGCCCGCCCGTTGCACGCCGTCGTGGACGGGCTGCTGGAGCGGGAGCCGGAGCGGCGGCTGGGCGTGGCCGAGACGGAGCGGCTGCTGCGCGGCTATCTGCGGTCGGGCCGCGCCCCGGAGCGTGAGCCGGGCGGGCACCCGGCGCACGGGTCCGGCCGTGGCCCCGGCGGCTCCGGCGGCGGAGGCTTCGGGGCCGCGGGCCTCGCGGCGGAGGCCGAGGCCGTGGCGGGCGGGGGCGCGCCGGGCGGCCCCTTCTCCGGGGGCCCCGGCACCCCGCGCCGCCCCGGGGCCGACGTCCACGCCCCCCTGTACGACGCCCCCGGCGGCGGCCTGCCCGGTGACCACCCGTCCGGCGACCATCCGCCCGGTGAGCACCCGCCCAGCGAGGACCTCCCGGCCGCGGGCACGCCGCCCCCTGGCCCGGCCGCGGCCGGCCCTCCCCCTGCCGGCGGTGGCGCCGGACGGCCCGGCGGCCGCGTCCCGGGCCAGCCGATCCGGGACGCCCTCGACGGCCGGGCGCTGGCCGCGGCCGCCCGCCCGCACACCGGCCGCGCCCGCACCGCCCTGCTGGTCGCGCTCGCCGCGGTGGTGATCGGCGGCGCGGGCGCGGGCCTCGCCGTACTGCTGATGCACACGGACGGGACCGGCGGCGGCACCGGCACCGGCGGCCGCCCCAGCCGCTCCCAGCAGGCCTCGGACAGCGGGCCACCACAGAGCGGCGGCGCCGGCACGGCGCGCCCCACCGTCACCGCGCCGCCGGCCTCCGGGGGCGGCGGCCGGGTCCCGGCCGGATACCGCCTCGTCCGCGACCCGGCCGGCTTCTCGCTCGCCGTCCCCGAGGGCTTCACCCGCTCCTACGAGAACGACCGCGTCTACTACTACTCCCAGGGCAAGCGGTTCCGGATCGGCGTCCAGCTGCAGCGGCAGGTGCCGGAGGGGCCGCTGGGCGCGATGCGCGCCGCGGACGCCAAGGGCCCCGCCGATTACCGCGGTTACCGTCAGGGGAAGGTCACCGAGACCACCCACAACGGGCTCCAGGCCGGCCTCTGGGAGTTCGTCTGGAACGGCGGCACCCAGGACGGCGGCTCGCGCTACACCTACGACCTCAGCTGGGACGAGGGCGGCCGGATGATCGACCTGTGGATCTCCTCCCCGCTCGCCTCGCGCACGGAGGCCAAGCGCCACCTCGACACCGCGCTCGACGCGTTCCGGCTGTCCGGGACGTGAGCCCGGGCGTCCCTTTCGTCCCAGACCAGCACCCTTGCGGCCAGTGAACACTGGCGCGATGGCGGATGCCGAGGGAAAACTCATTACTGCCGGGTACACAAAGCGCCGGGGGAGGAATACGCTCGCCCGCATGACGGACTCGCAGGACACCGGAACAGCTGCCTCCACCGCGGAGGCCCCCGCCGAGGCCCCCGCGGCCGCGCCCGCGGCGCCCGTGGCCACCGCGCCCGCCGAGGCCCCCGACGGAGGCAACCCGGTCGCGCCGGCCCCCGCGGGCGCCCGTACCGCCGCGGAGGTGGTCACCCCGGAGATCGCCGCCCGGCTGGGCCGCGGTGTGGTGAGCGGGGGAGGCCGTACCGCCAACCACACCCCGTTCACCGGCGAGAAGCTGGCCGACCTGCCCGAGTCCACCCCCGAGGACGTCGCCACCGCCTTCGAGCGGGCCCGCGCCGCCCAGGAGCGCTGGGCGAAGGTCCCCGTCAAGCAGCGTGCCGCGGTCCTGCTCCGCTTCCACGACCTGGTGCTGCGCCGCCAGGCCGAGATCCTCGACCTGATCCAGCTGGAGACCGGCAAGGCGCGGCTGCACGCCCACGAGGAGCTGCAGGCGGTCGCCGTCACCGCCCGCCACTACGGCCGCAGGGCCCACGCCTACCTCCGGCCCAAGGCCCGCACCGGCGTCGTGCCGACCCTCACCAAGGTCACCGAACTCCGCCAGCCCCGGGGCGTCGTGGGGCAGATCGCCCCCTGGAACTACCCCTTCGAACTCTCCGTCGGAGACGCCCTGCCGGCCTTCGTCGCGGGCAACGCCGTCGTCATGAAGCCCGACACGGAGACCGCGCTCACCGCCCTGTGGGCGCGCGAGCAGCTCATCGAGGCCGGGCTGCCGGAGGACGTCTGGCAGGTCGTGATCGGCGAGGGCCCGGTCGTCGGCCCCGCCGTCGTCGCGCACGCCGACTACGTCTCCTTCACCGGCTCGACCCGTACGGGCCGCGAGGTCGCCCAGGGCGCCGCCGCACGGCTGGTCGGTGTCTCCCTCGAACTCGGCGGCAAGAACGCCATGTTGGTCCTCCGGGACGCCGACGTGGAGAAGGCCGCCGCCGGTGCCGTCCGCGGCTGCTTCGCCTCCGCCGGCCAGCTGTGCATCTCCATCGAGCGGCTCTACGTCCACGAGTCCATCGCCGACGACTTCCTCCAGCGCTTCGCCGCCCGGACGAAGGCGATGCGGCTCGGCAGCTCCCTCGCCTACGGCGCCGACATGGGCTCCCTGGTCGGCGAGCGCCAGCTGGAGACCGTCACCCGCCATGTCGACGAGGCGGTCGCCAAGGGCGCCACGCTGGTCGCCGGCGGGCGGCCCCGCCCCGACATCGGCCCGCTGTTCTACGAGCCGACCATCCTCGACGGCGTACAGGCCCCGATGGCGGTCTGCGACGAGGAGACCTTCGGCCCGGTCGTGTCCGTCTACCGGTTCCGCGACGAGGACGAGGCGGTGGCGCTCGCCAACGCCACCCCGTACGGGCTGAATTCCAGCGTCTGGACCAAGGACGGCCGCCGCGGCCGCGCGGTCGCCGCCCGGATGCGCACGGGCACGGTCAACGTCAACGAGTCCTACGCCGCCGGGTACGCCAGCGTGCAGGCGCCGATGGGCGGCATGGGCGACTCGGGCCTGGGCCGCCGCCACGGCTCCGAGGGCATCCTCAAGTACACCGAGGCACAGACCGTCGCCCACCAGCGCCTGATGCCGCTGGCCCCGTCCTTCGGCATGACCGACGAGAAGTACGCCCAGTTCATGAGCCGCAGCCTGCGCGCGATGAAGGCGTTCCGGCTCCGCTAACCACCGCAGGGAGAGCCAGTGCCCCAGGAGAACTCTGCCCGGAATCAGGACGGCAACGGCGACCGGGAGGCCGCCGACGCCCCCGAAGCACCCGGCGCCCCCGACGCCCCCGACGACGGCTACGACTACGACGTGCTCGTCGTCGGCTCCGGCTTCGGCGGCTCGGTCTCCGCCCTGCGGCTGACCGAGAAGGGCTACCGCGTCGGCGTCCTCGAAGCCGGCCGCCGCTTCACCCGGCAGACCCTGCCGAAGAACTCCTGGGACATCCGCAACTACCTGTGGGCCCCGGCGCTCGGCTGCTACGGCATCCAGCGGGTGCATCTGCTCGGCAACGTCATGGTGCTGGCCGGTGCGGGCGTCGGCGGCGGCTCGCTCAACTACGCCAACACCCTCTACGTCCCCCCGAAACCGTTCTTCGAGGACCCGCAGTGGGGCGCCATCACCGACTGGCAGGACGAGCTGGCCCCGTACTACGACCAGGCCAAGCGGATGCTGGGGGTGCGCCTCAACCCGACGATGACGCCCTCCGACGTCCACCTCAAGGAGGCCGCCGACAAGATGGGCGTCGGCGACACCTTCCACCTCGCGCCGGTCGGCGTCTTCTTCGGGGACGGCGAGGACGCGCACGGCACCTCGAAGGCGGCCCCGGGCACCGAGGTCCCCGACCCCTACTTCGGCGGCCGGGGCCCGGCCCGCAAGGCCTGCACCGAGTGCGGCGAGTGCATGACCGGATGCCGGCACGGCGCCAAGAACACCCTCAACGAGAACTACCTCCACCTCGCCGAGCGCGCCGGGGCCGTCATCCACCCGATGACCTCGGTCGTCACCGTCACCGAGGACTCACGCGGCGGTTTCGCCGTCGCCACCCTCCCCACCGACAACAGGCGCCGGGGCCGGGGCCGCACCTTCACCGCCCGCCGGGTGGTCCTCGCCGCGGGCACGTACGGCACCCAGACCCTGCTGCACAGGATGAAGGACAGCGGACTGCTGCCCGGCATCTCCGGCAGGCTCGGCGAGCTGACCCGGACCAACTCCGAGGCGCTGGTGGGCGCGCAGACCGACAGCCGCCGCTACCGCAAACGGCACGGCACCAAGGCCGACTTCACCCGCGGTGTCGCGATCACCTCGTCCATCCACCCCGACGCCGACACCCATATCGAGCCGGTCCGGTACGGCAGGGGCTCGAACGCGATGGGCGCCATGTCCATCCTCCAGGTGCCCGTCGAGGGCCGCGGCTCGCGCGCCACCCGCTGGGCGGCGAACTGTCTGCGGCATCCGCTGCTGCTGCTCCGCTCGCTCTCCAACCGCCGCTGGTCGGAGCGCACCATCATCGGCCTGGTGATGCAGTCGCTGGACAACTCCCTGACGACGTACCGCAAACCGGACGGCATCGGAAAGGGCCTGCTCACCGCCCGTCAGGGCCATGGCGCCCCGAACCCCGGGCAGATCCCGGAGGCGACCCGGGCGGCCACCCTGCTGGCCCAGGAGATCAACGGCTTCGCCGGCAGCAACGTCGGCGAGCTGATGGGGACGCCGCTGACCGCGCACTTCCTGGGCGGCTGCCCGATCGGCGCGGACGCCGAGCACGGGGTCATCGACCCGTACCACCGCCTCCACGGCCACCCGGGCCTCTCGGTCGTCGACGGCGCCGCGGTCTCCGCCAACCTGGGCGTCAACCCGTCCCTGACCATCACCGCGCAGGCCGAGCGCGCGATGTCGCTGTGGCCCAACAAGGGCGAGGCGGACCCGCGCCCCGCACCGGGACGGCCCTACCAGCGGCTGGCCCCGGTGGAGCCGGTCCGCCCCGCCGTCCCCAAGGAGGCGTTCGGCGCGCTGAACCTGCCCTTCCTGGCCGTCCCGCCGGTCCCGCCGAAGAAGTCGCTGACGTAGCAGGTGCCTTGAGCGGCACGACGGAGGGCCGCACCCGACGCGGACGCGGCCCTCCTCTGCGCGTCCGTGGTTACGCGGCGGCGCCGTCCGTCTTACGGCGACGGACGGCGAGGACCGCGCCCACGCCGACGGCCATCGCGATCCCGCCCGCGACGCCGATGACCGGCAGCGCCGAGGAGGCACCGGTCTCGGCCAGGTTGCCGGTCACCGGCAGCTCGGCCACGCCGCTCTTCGGCTTCCCGGCGCTGACGGGCTTCCCGCCGCCCTGCGTACGGGGCTTGTTGCCGGGCTTGCCGGGCTTCGCCGGCGGGATCTCGCCCGGGTGGCTGCCGGCGGACAGGATGGTGAAGTCGTACCACTGCTCCTCGGACCAGCCGCAGGAGCCGTCCTTGTTCCGGTAGTCACCCGCCACCAGCGCGAAGCCGTCACCGGCCGTGGCGCCCCGGTCGGCGCGGATGCGCAGCTTCAGCTCGGCGGTCCGGTGCGCGTCGAGCCGGAACCAGCCGAAGTACTCCGCCTCGGCCCACTCGTCGAACGAGGTCCACCGGCCGGTGTCCGGGTGCTGGTACTCCAGGTCGAGCTGCGACTCGGGGTGCTCGACGTCGCCGGTCGGCACCGCGTAGAGGACCGGGTAGACCTCGTCCAGCGTCCGGTCCGTGGTGTTGGCCAGCCGCACGCTGAAGCCCTGCCAGCCGCCGCCCGCGACGAGCCGGGAGGGCAGGCCGGCGACGCTCACCTTGATCGCGTCGTCGTCGACCGTGCACTCGTCCTCGCCCTCGTCCCCGTCCCCGGGGGCGCCCGTCTCGGAGGGGTCGGCCGAGGGGGTGGCCCCGGGGGAGCCGCCCGGCTCGGTGGCGTCGGCGTCCGGGGTCTCTGGGGCGTCCGGGGCCGACGGCCCGGTGCCGTCACCGCTCCCGGCCTCCTCACCGGACTCGGTGCCGTCGCCCGGGGTGGTGCCGCCCGTCGTCGCGTCCCCGGAGCCCGGGGTCTCAGGACGCGCGGTCTCGCCGGACTGCTCCGGGCCGGGGGTGCCCGGTGTGGGCTCGGCGCTCGCGGTGGACTCGGCCCCGGGGCCGGTCGCGTACGCGGCGGGGGCCGCCAGCAGAGCGGCGGGGGCTATGACGGCCGTCGCGGCGGCAGCCGTCAGGGCACGGCGAAGCTTCATCGAGAAGACCTCTCGGGTCCGAAGTGCCGGTTTCCGGCACCAATGAGTTGCGGGCCGTCGCGGTGGGGCGCGGTAGGGCCGTGCGATTGCAGGTACATGACCGGCCATGGCCAAAAATGGTTGTCCGCTCAACCAGAACCGCTGCCGTGATGCCAGTCACACCCGTCACAGCAGCCTCACAGGAATCCCAAAGGCGGCGCACAGCACCTGCCGGAGAGTCCTCACGCGCCGGGCGCACGCCGGGCACAGCGAAGGGCCCCGGACGCCGTCCGCGAGGGGGGTGCGGGCGGCCACGGGGCCCTTGGCTTTCGGTGCCGGCGTCAGGGCAGCGCCGGCACCGAGGGGCGGCGCCGGGGGGGGGGGGGGATGGCGCCGCTGGCTTTTCGGGGTGGTGCGCGAGGGGGCGAAGTCCGCGGCGGCCGGACCCATGGCACTGCAGGGGCCCCGCCGGACGCGGTGCGTCGTGTGTGAAGCATCGTCCTGGATGCGCCTCACCTGGCGCAACCGTTTCGACCGGATGCGGTCGGTCCCGGGCGTCCCCAGGACCGACCACCCCATCGGATGTGACCGGGCTGCTGTCCCCTGCTGACCGGCCACGGCACCGGAGTGAGGTCCCACGACGCGGGCCGCTGCTGGCGGCCGGCGTCTCATCGCTCCGGGTTTCCGCCCGTGAGGCGGCGTCTACGCGTAGTCCTGCAGGCCGCGCCTGGCTGGCGTGGCACCGGGAACAACGAAGCCTCGCGGCGGCCGGTCACGCGCCGTACGGGTGAGTCGGCAACCGAACTCAGATCCGGCAGCCGCGCCGGGGCGCACGCGTCCTGGCACGCGCCTGACCGGCGCGCAAAACCGACCGCAGACCAGCCAAAACCGGCCATGCCGCCGGTCTCGTGGCTGCCTCAGATCTGGCCCCGGGACAGCTCCAGCAGGGTCTTCGCCAGCGAGGTGCCCGGCTTGCCGAGCTGGTCGCGGTAGTGGGCGAGGATCTCCATCTCGCGGGCGAGGTTCACCCGCCGTCCGCCGGAGGTCACGCGCTCGTGCTGGATGACCGCAGAGACGGCCATCCGCTCCTGGACGAGGCCGATGATCCGGCCGTCGAGATCGTCGATCCGCTGCCGTGCGTCGGTGATGACTCCGGCGGCCTCGGGGGAGCGGGCGCCGGTGTCGGGGGCGGTGCTGGTCGAGGTGCTCATGTCCGTGTCTCCTGGGGTGGGTGGCCCCGGGTCCGGGAAGGTCCCGGACAGACACAGGCGCCCCGGACCTTGTCGGCCCGGGGCGCCTGGGAAGTTGCTCGTCAGTGGATCAAGCAGCACGACCATGGCAGCCGGTTGGGCCGGTGCCATAGGTAAAGACGAAGGTCAGCTGCTTGTTCATGGGGCTCAGTATGAGCCCGTTAGAATCGAAAGTCCAACCCTGCTCCACACCGCCGGAAGGCCGCCGAAGTGCCATCAGCGCCCCCTGCCGCTGCCCCGGACGTCGTCCTCGTAGTCGACTTCGGCGCACAGTACGCCCAGCTCATCGCCCGACGGGTCCGCGAGGCCCGGGTCTACAGCGAGATCGTGCCGTCCACCATGCCGGTGGCCGAGATGCTCGCCAAGAACCCCAAGGCGATCATCCTCTCCGGCGGTCCCTCGTCGGTCTACGCCGAAGGCGCCCCCAGCCTCGACCGTTCGCTGTTCGAGGCCGGGGTCCCGGTCTTCGGCATGTGCTACGGCTTCCAGCTCATGGCCCTGAGCCTGGGCGGCACCGTCGACAACACCGGCGCCCGGGAGTACGGCCGTACGCCGCTGACCGTCTCCCGTCCCGGCTCCACCCTCTTCGAGGGCACCCCGGCCGAGCAGCCGGTGTGGATGTCGCACGGTGACGCCTGCTCCGCCGCCCCCGAGGGCTTCACGGTCACCGCGTCCACGGACGTGGTCCCGGTCGCCGCCTTCGAGAACGACGAGAAGAAGCTCTACGGCGTCCAGTACCACCCCGAGGTCATGCACTCCACGCACGGCCAGCAGGTGCTGGAGCACTTCCTCTACCGCGGCGCGGGCATCGAGCCCAGCTGGACCACCACCAGCGTGGTGGAGGAGCAGGTCGCCGCGATCCGCGCCCAGGTCGGCAGCAAGCGCGCGATCTGCGCGCTGTCCGGCGGCGTGGACTCCTCGGTGGCCGCCGCGATCGTGCAGAAGGCCATCGGCGACCAGCTGACCTGCGTCTACGTCGACCACGGTCTGCAGCGCAAGGGCGAGTCCGAGCAGGTCGAGAAGGACTTCGTGGCCGCCACCGGCGTCCAGCTGAAGGTCGTCGACGCCGAGGAGCGCTTCCTGACCGCGCTGGCCGGGGTCAGCGACCCCGAGCAGAAGCGGAAGATCATCGGCCGGGAGTTCATCCGGGTCTTCGAGCAGGCCCAGGCCGAGCTGGTCGCCGAGGCCGGCGCCGAGGGCGAGGAAGTCGCGTTCCTGGTCCAGGGCACGCTCTACCCGGACATCGTCGAGTCCGGCGGCGGCACGGGCACCGCCAACATCAAGTCGCACCACAACGTCGGCGGGCTCCCCGACGACATCGAGTTCCAGCTCGTCGAGCCGCTGCGCCAGCTGTTCAAGGACGAGGTCCGGATGGTCGGCACCGAGCTGGGCCTGCCGGACGCGATCGTCCAGCGCCAGCCGTTCCCCGGCCCCGGCCTGGGCATCCGCATCGTCGGTGAGGTCACCAAGGAGCGCTTGGACCTGCTGCGCGAGGCCGACGCCATCGCCCGCGAGGAGCTGACCGCGGCCGGTCTGGACCGCGAGATCTGGCAGTGCCCGGTGGTCCTGCTCGCCGACGTCCGCTCGGTCGGCGTCCAGGGCGACGGCCGCACCTACGGCCACCCGATCGTGCTGCGCCCGGTGTCCTCCGAGGACGCCATGACCGCGGACTGGACCCGGATGCCGTACGAGGTCCTGGCCCGGATCTCCACCCGCATCACCAACGAGGTCGCCGACGTCAACCGCGTCGTCCTCGATGTCACCAGCAAGCCGCCGGGCACCATCGAGTGGGAGTGATCCCATCCGTGGGGCCGGGGGCGATCCCGCCGGTTTCCTGACCACGCCGCCGCTCGGCCCGCTGAGCGGCGGCGTTGTCGTCGGTGGCCGCGCCGTCAGGCCCGTACGGCCGAGGCCAGCCGCTCCAGCGTGGTGGCCATCGCCGGGCCCATCCGCCGTGGGAAGCCGGGGAGTTCGACGACGAGACGGGGGAGGCGGGCGCGCGACCAGTCGTAGGTGTGGGTGACCCGGGTGGTGGCCGCGCCGCCGGAGCCGTCCATGGCGTCCGTGCCGTCCGTGCCGTTCACCGGCGTCAGCTCGTAGCGCCAGCGCTGTCCGCCGACCAGCCGCCGGCCGCGGAACTCGCCCCAGGTCTCCCAGGCGAGCAGCCGGTCCTTCTCGTACTCCACCACGACGTTCACCGACCGGTACGCGAGGCCGCCCTGCGTCATCCCCATGCTGAACCGGTCGCCGGGCCCCAGCGGCGACGGCCCCTGTGGCCGGCCGCGCAGCATGCCCGAGCCGTCCAGCCCGGCGTGCCGCTCCGGGTCCCGGAGGACGGCGAAGATCTGCCGTGGTGTGGCGACGATGTCCCTGCTGACCGATACGGCCCTCATGGTGTGTCCCCTCTGCTGCTGTTCTGGTGCCCACATCATCCAGGTGGCCCGAGGTCTGCCGGTCGCGACCCTGGTGACCTGCGGTAGTGGAAGGTAGCTTCCGCATCGAGCATCAAGAGCCGTACGTGCGCAGGAGGAGAGCCGCGATGCCCGAGCCGACGCCGATACCCACCGAGCAGCTGCACTTCGCGATGCCGCCGACGCACCCGACCGTCGAGGACGAGCGGCGCCACCGCAAGGAGCGCCTGGTCGCGGCGCTGCGGCTCTTCGGGCGCCAGGGCTTCGAGGAGGGCGTCGCGGGCCATATCACCGTGCGCGACCCGGAGTTCCCGCACTGCTTCTGGGTCAACCCCTTCGGGATGTCCTTCCGGCACCTCACGCTCAGCGACCTGATCCTGGTCAACGCGGAGGGCAAGGTCGTCGAGGGCCGCTACCACGTCAACCAGGCGGCGTTCGCCATCCATGCGCAGGTCCACCGGGCCCGCCCCGACGTCATCGCCGCCGCGCACAGCCACTCCACCTACGGCCGGGCGCTGTCCGCACTGGGCGAGCTGCTGGAGCCGATCACCCAGGACGTCTGCGCGTTCTACGAGGACCACGCGCTCTACGACGACTACACGGGCGTGGTGGTGGACGAGGAGGAGGGGCGGCGGATCGCGGCCGCCCTCGGGCCCCACAAGGCGGTGATCCTGCGCAACCACGGGCTGCTGACCGTGGGCGACTCGGTGGACGCCGCGGCGTGGTGGTTCCTCACGATGGAGCGCTCCTGCCAGGTCCAGCTGGCCGCCAAGGCCGCCGGAAAGCCGGTGCTGATCGACCACCACAACGCCGTCCACACCCGCGAACAGCTGGGCAACGACCTGGTCGCCTGGATCAACTACCAGCCGCTGTACCAGCAGATCGTGCGCCGCGAGCCGGACCTCTTCGACTAGGACGCGGCACGGGGGTACGGGAGGCGCGGTGCCCCGCGGGACGTCCGGCGGTCCCGCGGGGCATCCGCCTCAGGCGTGCGGGAACAGATCGAGGAACGGTGCGACTGTCGCCGAGATGCTGCGGCTGAACGGCGCGTCGAAGTCCCAGACCAGGAACAGCAGGAAGGCGATCAGCGCGCTGAACAGTCCCGCCATCAGCAACTCCCGCCCCGAGCGCCGGATCTGCAGGGTGAACATGACGCCGATCGAGATGGCGCCACCGATGATCAGCCCGAACCACACGACCCCCGGGAGCGTCGAATCCGCCGCGCTCCCCCGGGCGTTGCGGGCCCCGTCGGCCACCGCGACCTGGTCGACGAGGGGCTGGTAGGACTGCCCCTCGAAGTCGTTGCGCGGGCGGTAGTCGGAGACATCCGCCCGGACCTTCGTCAGCAGCGCGGCGCCGCGCGGGGTCAGCTCCCCCCGCTCGGCCATCACCGGCCACTCCTTGTGCACCACATGACTCACGTACGCGTCGACGTCCGTGCGGATGCGGTCCCGTACCGGCGCGGGGTAGGCGCGGGCCCGCGCGCCGACCTCGTGCAGCGCCTGCGCCTCGGTCCGTACGGTGTCCTCGGCCGCGCTTCTGGCCTCCCACACCCCGGCGATGGCCAGCCCCAGCACGATCGCGTAGACCACCCCCACCATCATCGTCAGATACTCGATCACATCGGGTGTTTCGGACGGGTCGTCGTCCTCGGCGATCCGGCGCTCCTTGAGCACGGTGATGGTCAGGACGACGCCGCAGGCGGCGGCCATGGCGAGGGTCAGGACCAGCCATTGGGACATGGGGACCTCCTACGAGGAACGGCGCCCGGCGGAGCCGGACGAGGAGCTCGAACGGGGACGGAGGGCGGCGCCGGCCAGCACGGCCGGGGCGGTGAGCAGCAGGGTCGTGGTCACCATGGAGCGCCCGTCGCGCGGCCGGTGGGACGGGCGCGCATAGCTGCGGGGCAGGACGGGCGGCGGTGACGCCGGGCGTCGGAGGGCGGGGGTGGGGCTGGGCTTCGGCGCGGGCGGCGGGGCCGCGGGGCGGGCGCGGGGAGTCGGGGGCGGTGGTGGTGGCGGGGGCGGCGTCGGCCGGGCTTTGGGGACCGGGGCCGGGGGTGGTGGCGGTGGGGGCGCGGGCCTGGGGGGACGGGGACGGGGTGCCGGCCGGTGGGTCGGCGTCGGCGGGGGCTTGGTCTGGGTGCAGGGGAAGTGCCAGCCGCGGGGCATGGGGAAGCCGGTCGGTACGTCCACGGGCGGCGCCGTCCCGGCGTAGGCGCAGTTGTCGCCCGTGGGCGCGCGGGCGGCGGCCGCCGGTGCGACGGCGCACAGCGCGGCGAGGCCGGTCAGCAGAAGGAGCGCGGCGGCGGCCCGCAATCCGGGGCGGGGGCGCGGCAGTCCGGAGCGGGGGCGCGGCGCTTCCGGGCCGTCCCGTCCGTGCGGGCCGTCCGGTCGGCGCGGTGGTGTCGGTCCGTCCAGGTCATCGCGGCTGTGCGATCCGTGAGATCGGTGTATGTGACGCACGGCGGAAGCTTGCGCAGCGCGCCGTCCGCTCAGCCGTCGCCGTGGCCCGGTTCGCCCGAATAGGGGAAGCGCCGGGGGTTCCGCGGGCCGGTGCCCCGGTCAGGTGTACGGGGGTGGGTGCCCGCCCGCGGCCCCGGGCGTCAACGCGGCGCTGTCCCCACCACCCGCCACCAACTGGACGTTTGAGATGCGCCCCCGCGGGGTGCGGCACAATTCCCCTTCGGACAGGTCAAGTTGAAGATCATTGGTGGCGGGCGGTAGCGGACGTGTCGGTGGATGCGGCGGGCAGACGGGCCGGAACGGGCGAGCCGGGGGAGGAAGCGGAGCGCGCCGACGGCGAGTGCCGGTGCGGACGGTGCCCGCACGGCGCCCGAGCGGGGCACCAGCAGGCGGTGGCCGCGTTCGTCGCGCTCCGCGAGGACTTCGCCGCCGGGCGCGGGGTGCCGGCCGGGCTCGCGCGGTCCGCGGGTGCGGCCCGGCAGTGGGTCTCCGACGAACTGACGCTGTCCGCACGGGAGGTCGCCCAGCGGCGCGGCGCGGGGAAGGCCGCCTGGCTGACGGCCCTACGGGGGCGCACCCTGCTCGCCGTCTGGGGCGCGGTGGTGGCGCTGCTGCTCGGGCAGGCGCTGACCGCGCTCGGCACGGGCTGGACGGCGGCCCGTACGGCGGGGCTGCTCGCGGCCGTCGTACTGGCCCTGGCCCTGACCGCTGCTGCCTGGCGGCACCGGGCGCACGGCGGGGCGCTGGCGCCGCTGATCGGTGAGGACGGGCGGCTGTCCACCTCGCGGACGGTGGCGGCGGCCTGGGTGACCGCCGTCCTGTACGCCGTCCTGACGGTGGCCGTACGGCAGCTGACGGCCGCGGCCCCCGGCGAGCGGCACACACTGCTCCAGGGGCTGGCGCTCGAACGCTCCGCCGCCCTGTTGGTGGCGCTCGCCGCCGGGTGCGCGGTGGCCGTGGCGGCCCACGGGCTGGTCGCCTCCCGGGTACGGGCCGGGCGGCTGCAGAAGGTTCCCGCTGACCGGCCGCGGGCCGCCGATCTGCTGACGGACGACGCCGGGCGGGGCAGCCTCCTGGACGTGCAGTACGTCCTGGTGCACACGGCCGTGCTGGGGTGCGCGCTGGCGCGGCTGGCCGGGCGGCCGGACCAGGCGCCGCAGCTGCCCTGGGGGCTGGTGGTGCTCCTGGCGCTCTCCGGGGCGACGTACCTGACGGGGAAGGCGGTCAGCGGCGGCGGTCCGGTGATCCTCTCCGTCGTCCGCTCCCGTGAACTGGGCGATCTCGCCGCGCCGGTCCGTACCGGCGACGACATCGAGATCCGCGGTGCCGGCTTCGTCCCGCCGGGCGCCGCGACCCCCGACCGGCTCGCCCGGACCGTCGTCCGCATCGGCGACGTCCACGTCCCCGTCCCGCTGGTCCCGGTGGCCGGCGGCTTCGCCAATCCGACGGACGGGGTGCTGACGGTCCCGGTGCCGGTCGATGTCGAGCCCGGCCGGGTGGAGGTCCGGGTGGTCACGGCGGCGGGCGTGGAGACGGACGGTTATCCGATCGACGTTCTGGACTGAGCGGCGGCCGGCGGGTGGTGGCGGGCGGCGTCGGGCCTTGTGCGGGCGCCGGCGTCGCCTTCGCGTGAGGATTCTGTGTGCCCTGGCTGCCCGAAGTGCGTCGGTCCGTTGAACCTCTCGCCCGCGCGCGTACGTATCTCCCCAGGAGGCGCGGGCGCGGGCACAATCGACTGCGCCCGGTGGCAACGGAGAGGCGGACGTCATGGTGCACGCGAATCGTACGATCGGTGCCGAGCTGGGAGGGGCGGGCGTCGAGAGTGCCGGCGCCGGGCTGCGGGGACAGCTGGCGCGCCATGCGCTGCTGCCGCTGCGGCTCTTCCTGGGGGCCACCTTCCTCTACGCGGGCATCGACAAGCTGACGGACCCGGGGTTCCTGTCGGCCGGCGGTACGGGATCGCTCGGCGAATTGCTGCGCCAGGTCCATGACACTGCGGCGCTGCCCCAGCTGGTGGAACTCGCACAGCAGAGTCCGGTGGGCTTCGGCTATGCCATCGCGGCCGGGGAACTGGCCGTGGGCCTCGCGACCTTGGTGGGTCTGCTGGGGCGGCTGGCGGCGCTCGGCGGTGCGCTGATCTCGCTGACGCTGTGGCTCACCGTGAGCTGGGCGACCACGCCCTACTACTACGGCAACGACCTCGCCTACCTGATCGCCTGGCTCCCGCTGCTGCTGGCCGGAACACCGAGGTTCTCCCTGGACGCCGCCCTGGCGAACCGCCGCAAGCGGCATGGGGCGCAGTTGTTCGGCTAGGGGTGTGACCTCCACGCACGGCACGGCGCAGCACAGCACCGCGCTGCGCTGTACGGCTCGCTGGGGCGGGTGTTCCCCAGGGGGCGCGGCTTGAGCGGTCTGTGGCTGTCGGGAGGCGGGGGCCGGGTCTGGGAGTCGGGAGTTGGGGCCCGGTGGCCGGTGGCCGGTGGCCGGGGCCGGGCCCGGGGGTCGGGAGGCGATTGCCGGAAGCCGAGGGGTGGCGGCGGTCAGCTGATGTGGGCGGCGATGGCGCGGGCACACGCCAGGGACTCGGTCCGCGTCGTGTCCACCTCCAGGTCATAGCAGACCCCCTGGTGAACCAACTCGGCCTGTGTCGTGGCCATCCCCGGGACGCGGTCGCCTCGTGCGATCTCCCGGCCCGTGGCGACCGCGGTCTCACACCGGACGCCGACCCAGAGGACGGTCAGGTCGCCCAGAGCCTTCCGCCACCGCTGCTGGGACGCCGCCCCGCCGAGGAAGACGTCATCGATGATGACCCTGGCGCCCGCACGGGCCATCGCCGCGATCCCCTCCCGCCAGGCCGCCTCCAGCGCCGTGAACTCCGGCCCGACGCGCACCGCGCCGTCCGACGCGCACACCATCCCCTCGTCCGAGGCCCGCAACGTCGCGGGCAGGGCGTCGACGAACGAGTCGCACCCGAACGCCAGCCACGGACCCGGCAGTACGGCCTGCAGACACCGCACGATGCCGGACTTCCCGGAGCTGGAACCACCGTTGAGAAGGATCATCTGAGTCGTCACCGCGTCACGGTAGAGCGCTTCCCCTACGGCGCGGTACGCATATTCGCCGGAGCGTCCGGCGGGCGGAGCGTCGAGCGGCCGGAGCGCATGTCGGCCGGGGTGCATGTCGGCCGGGGTGCGCGGCGGGGGATGCTGCGCTGTGGGTGTGGCCCGGTGGTTGCCATTGTCCGGTGGTCGCCACGGCCTGGTGAACGTTCCCGGTCGTGGCAGGGGGCGTGCTGACCCGGGGAGTTCGGCGAGGCGGACGGTGGCGTGGGGCTGTTCGTGCCGGGGGCGCGGGGACGCTGGCGGCTGGCGTCAGAGGGCAGGTGCCAGGGTTCAGGGGTCCGTGGGCGACGAGCTGTCCGGGTGGTGCGGGTGGTGCGGGCGGCGGGATCTGGTCCAGACGGCTGCGGTGATGCCGGCGAGGAGCAGGCCGGCGGGGAGGGTGAGGAACAGCCAGGGGCCGGGGGCCTGCCAGAGGCCGAGGGCGTCCAGGCCGTAGGCCGTGCCGAGGGTGAGGGCGGTGAGGCCCACGAGCAGGCGGGCCGGTTCGAAGGGATGGCGCATCACCGGAGGGCTCCCTGGAGGGTTGCGGTGGTCGGCGGGGCGGGTGCCGGGAGGGCGGTGGCCGACGTGCGGACGGCCGCGGGGGTGGAGCCCGGTGCGGCGCGCAGGACGGCGACCTGTCCGGCGCCGAGGTTGAGCGTCAGCTCCACCGAGCCGTGCGGCTTCTCGCCCTTCTTGAGGCCGTCGGCGGCGAGGTCGACCGTCCGGTGCCCGCCCGCCACGAGGTCCACGTCGTGCGGTGATTCGCCGGGCAGCTGGATGTCGCCGGCGCCGAGCGAGAGGTGGAGACGGGCGGAGACACCGTGCGGCAGCGTCACTTGAAGGCGGCCGGCCCCCACGTCAACTCCGGCGCGGACCGTGGTGCCCGCCTTGAAGGGCAGGCCGGTGAGGTCCAACCGTCCCTCTCCCGTGCCGAGCTCATAGTGCGGCCGGACGGCGGCGGCCGTGGTCGGGAACCAGGTCTCCTTCTGCCACTGGGCGGTGAGGTTGTCGGGCAGCGTCGCCGCGCCCGCCAGCAGCAGGGACGTCAGCACCACCATGAAGACCGTGCCGCCGCCCGTGCGTCCGCACCAGACGCTGAGCACCAGCCCGAGGCCGAAGACGAGCAGCGCGCAGGCCAGGCCGGCCTGGAGGGCCGGCGTCAGCCCGTCATGGCGGAGGACGGCACTGGTGGTGCCGCCGCCGGCGAGCAGCGCGAGCAGGAACGTCCAGCCGCCGATCGGGCGTCCGCCGCGGCGGCTTCGGCCCGTGCCACGGGTGGGCGGTGTGCCGTCCGGCGGCGGCACGGGGCGGCCGGTGGGGTGGTCCGCTTCGGGCCCGGCGTCGTACCCGTGCGCGGAGGGGGTCGCGGCGGTGCCGTGCTCGGCCCGGTAGCTGAGGTCGAGGGGGAGCGGGGTGGTGTCGGGCCCCCACAGGTAACCCGGCCCGGCCGCCTCCCCGGAGCGCTGGGCACGCCACCAGGAGGGGCCGGCGGGCACCGGGGGCGCCTTGGTCTCGGGCGGGGCGTCGGCGACCGCCTGGGCGGTGGCGGTGTCCATCGCCGCCGGGCCCCTGGCCTCCACCAGCCGGCGCCGCCGCGACCAGTAGGCCGAACCGGCCACCGCCAGCGTCAGCATGATGGCGAAGGACATCATGGTGCCCTTGGCGAGGGTCGTCAGGAACAGACCGCAGCCGATCAGCGCGAAGAGCAGGGCCGTCAGCGCGGCGCCCTCGACCCGGCCGGAGAGCAGCCGGCGGCCCTCGTTCTGCTCCTCGCCGTCGAGGGGGATGAGCAGCCAGGCGAAGCCGTAGGCGATGAGGCCGAGGCCGCCGACGGAGAGCACGGCGAGCGCGACCCGGAAGATCACCGGGTCGAGGTCCCACTGCCGGCCCAGTCCGCCGCAGACCCCGCCGATCACCTTGTGCCGCCGGCTGCGGCGCAGCGGCCGGGACGACGGGGCGGAGCCGGCGGGGTCGGAGGGCGCCGACTCCTCGACGTGCGCTGCATCATTCATGGAGCCATGGTGACAAGGGCGAGCGCGCCGCGGCATCCGTGGAAACCCTGGCGTATCCCTGAGTTCCGCCGAAGGCAGCCCCGAGATCCCCCAGGGGGTCCCGAAATCCCTCGCGCGTTCGCATATGCCCCCGCGTCGGTGCCCGGCCGGAGGACGCGCGAGGGACGGGCGGTGGCCGGACGGCTGCCCGGCCGCATCGGCGACTATCGTTGAGCCTTGAATACGTACGGGTTTCCGGAGGGGCGTGCGGTGACGGAGGCGGCGGCGGTGGACGAGGGGCGACTGGTCGCCGGGCGGTATCGCCTGGTTGAACGGATAGGCCAGGGCGGTATGGGCACCGTGTGGCGCGCCCGGGACGAACTCCTCGGCCGTCAGGTCGCGGTCAAGTGCCTGCATGTCGCACCGCAGCTCGACGAGGACGAACTGGCAAGGCGCCATGAGCGCACCACCCGTGAGGCACAGGCAGCGGCCCGGATCAACCACCCCAACGTGGTGAGCGTCCACGACGTCGTCGACGACGCCGGGATGCCGTGCATCGTCATGGAGTACGTCCCCTCCACGACGCTCGGCGACGCCATCAAGGAGGCCGCGCGGAACGACAGTTCGGTCACTCCACGCGAGGCCGCCCGTATCGGACGCGGCATGGTGGCGGCGCTGCGTGCCGCGCACTCCGCCGGTGTGCTGCACCGTGACGTCAAGCCGGGCAACGTGCTGCTCGGTGCGGACGGCCGGGTCGTGCTCACCGACTTCGGCATCGCGGTCGCCACCGGTGCCTCCACGCTCACCAAAACGGGCGAGCTGGTGGGCTCCATCGACTACTTGGCGCCCGAGCGGGTCAGAAGCGGCACCCCGGGGCCGGCCTCCGACCTGTGGGCGCTGGGCGCGACGCTCTATCAGGCGGTCGAGGGACGCCCCCCGTTCCGGAAGCCCACCGCGGTCGAGACCGCGTACGCGATCGCCATGGACCCTCTTGAGGCGCCACGCAACGCCGGGTCGCTGAGCCCGCTGATCGAGGCGCTGCTCGCCAAGGAGCCGGCCGACCGCCCGACGGCCGAGGTCGTCGAACAGGCGCTGCGGGCCGTGGAGGCCGAGGCGGACACGGCGCTGATGGGCTGGTCCACGATGGCTCTGGGGACGGTCGCACACGGCCGCCCCGAGGCGGCCGATCCGGGCGGGGAGACCGAGTCGTCCACCCGTCCGGTGCACCACACGGGCGAGACGGCGGCCACTTCGGTCCGCGGCACCGGAACCGGCACCGGGGCACGTACGGAGGCGGCAACGGGTGCGGGGACCGGCGCCGTTGCGGACACCAGCAGCGAGGCCGTGACCGGCCCGGTCGCCTTTCCGGAGGGGACCGGCGCAGGACGGTCCGCCCGTGCCGACGGTCTTCCCGGCGGCGCGGCGCCCCGTAAGAAGCGCGCCCGGATCGTGGTCTGGAGTGCCGTCGGGGTGCTGGTCGCCGGCGGCGGCGGGGGCACGGCCTGGTACCTGATGCGCCCCACCGAATCCGGTGGCTCCAGCCAGGCGGCGGCGAACAAGAGCACCACCCCCAAGCTCCCCAAGGCCCCCGCCCACAGCATCGGGCCGACGCCGCCCCTTCCCGACGGTTACCACAGCGTCAAGGAGACCGCACTCGGCGTCAGTTTCCCGGTCCCCGACGGCTGGACGCGCCAGCCCGAGGACGGCGGCCGGCAGATCATCTACCGGACGCGGTTCGCGCAGATCCTCGTCAGCGTCCTGGACTTCTCCTCGGGCGACCAGGTGCAGCACTTCAAGGAGGTGGAGAAGGGTTTCATGGCGAAGTACTCCGTCTACAAGAACCTGCGCCTGCAGCCCACGTCCTTCCAGGGCGACCCCGCCGCGATCTGGGAGTTCACCTTCGGGGGCCGGGCCCGCACCTTCCGGGGGATCGACCTGGGCTTCGGCCGCGAGGGCGGTAAGGAGTACGCGATCTACGTGTCCGCGCCGGAGGCCGACTGGTCGAAGTACGCGAAGGTCTTCTCGGTGGTGAAGGACGGCTTCCGCAGGACCGACCCCCAGAGCTGAGGCGCCCGGGCCGCGGGGCTTTCGCCCGGAGCCGGACCACACCCGCAAACCTCAGGGACAGCCTCAGGGACGACCCTGATGCCCCGGGCCCGGGTGTCGTGTGACGATCGGGCACATGACCACCGCTCCGCCCCGCGCCGACCCGGCCTACGCCCCGGCGCCGGACCCCGACGATCCGCCCGTGCGCAAGCTCTACCGCAGCGCCGACGGACGGCTGCTCGGTGGCGTCGCGCGGGGTCTCGCGGGACACCTCGGACTGCCGGTGTCCTGGGTGCGGATCGTGTTCGTGGCCCTGTTCATGGCCGAGGGGATGGGCGCGCTGCTGTATGCCGCGTTCTGGTTCTTCGTCCCGCTGGGCGTCGGCGGCGTGGAGCACCGGCAGCCCGCCCCGGCGGACGGCAGGCGCCGCCTGCTGCGGCACCGCCCCGACAGGGGCCAGGTCTTCGCGCTGATCGCGCTGCTCCTCGGGGCCTCGGTCGTCGCCTCCCGCTTCCAGCTGGGCCAGGCCGACGGCTATCTCTGGCCGGTGCTGCTGATCGGCGCCGGTGTCGCCCTGGTGTGGCGGCAGGCCGACAACTCCCGCCGCGCCCAGTGGCTGGAGCTCGGCCGCCGCAAGGGCGTGCTGCCGATGGTGCGCGGCGCGGCCGGTGTGCTGCTGGTCGGTGTCGGGGTGACCGGCATCGTGGTGCTCCAGGGTTCGGTGCGGCATCTCGGTTCGGTGCTGCAGGCCGCGCTCGCCGTCGTGGTCGGGATAGCGCTGCTGGCGGGGCCCTATCTCGTACGGATGGCCCAGGACCTCTCCGAGGAGCGGCTGATGCGCATCCGCGCCCAGGAGCGCGCCGAAGTGGCCGCCCATGTCCATGACTCGGTCCTGCACACCCTCACCCTGATCCAGCGCAGCGCCGACGACCCCCGGGAGGTGGCGCGGCTGGCCCGCGCCCAGGAGCGGGAGCTGCGCGCCTGGCTCTACAAGCCCGAGGGCCGCGGCAAGGAGGAGGACGAGGAGCCCGCCACCCTCGCGGAGGCGGTCCGCAAGGCCGCCGCCGAGGTGGAGGACGCCCACGGCGTCCCCCTCGAGGTCGTGGTCGTCGGCGACTGCCCGCTGGACGAGCCGCTGGGCGCCCAGATGCAGGCCGCACGCGAGGCGATGGTCAACGCCGCGAAGTACGGCGGCGAGGGCGGCGCGGTGCAGGTGTTCGCCGAGGTGGAGGGCCGTACGGTCTTCGTCTCGGTGCGGGACCGCGGACCCGGGTTCGACCTGGACGCGGTCCCTGAGGACCGGATGGGCGTACGGGAGTCCATCATCGGACGTATGGAGCGCCACGGCGGCACCGCCCGGCTGCGCTCCGCCCCCGAGGGCGGCACGGTCGTCGAGCTGGAGATGGAGCGCGCGGAGACGGAGCGCGGGAGATGACCGGGCAGCCGGGCGAGCGGCTGCCGGAGGCGACAGCGCGCGCCGGGGCACGGGATGATGACGGGGCAGGCACCGAGGGACGGGCGGAAGAGATGAGCAGCGACGGCGCACAGCAGGGCGGGACCGGCGACGGGACGGCCGGGGGCCGGACCGTACGGGTCGTGCTGGTCGACGATCACCGGATGTTCCGCACGGGCGTCCAGGCCGAGATCGGCGAGACCGGGCGCACCGGCGTCGAGGTGGTCGGCGAGGCCGCCGACGTCGACCAGGCGGTCACGGTCATCACGGCCACCCGACCCGAGGTCGTCCTCCTGGACGTCCACCTCCCCGGGGGCGGCGGCGTGGAGGTGCTGCGCCGCTGCGCCGCGATGTCGGCCGACGCCGAGCGCCCGGTCCGCTTCCTGGCGCTCTCCGTCTCCGACGCGGCCGAGGACGTCATCGGCGTCATCCGGGGCGGCGCCCGCGGCTACGTCACCAAGACGATCACGGGCACGGACCTGGTCAACGCGATCTTCCGGGTGGCCGACGGCGACGCGGTCTTCTCCCCGCGGCTGGCCGGCTTCGTCCTGGACGCCTTCGCCTCGACGGACGCCCCGCCCATCGACGAGGACCTCGACCGCCTCACCCAGCGCGAGCGCGAGGTCCTGCGGCTGATCGCCCGCGGCTACGCCTACAAGGAGATCGCCAAGCAGCTGTTCATCTCCGTGAAGACCGTCGAATCCCATGTGTCCGCGGTGCTGCGCAAGCTCCAGCTCTCCAACCGCCATGAGCTGACCCGCTGGGCCGCGGCCCGACGGCTGGTCTGAGCTGCGGAAAGGGGCACGGCGCGGGCGTTCGCACGGCTTCATGACGAGGGAGTAACAAAGCACCACAGAAGGGCAACCAGGACCCGGCGGATCTCCTCTAAGGGCGCGGAGAGGCTCACTGCCGAAGGCGGGGGCGGAACCACCCCACGTCCTTCGCCTAGTTTGCCCTGGAAGCGAGATCCCGATGAGCCTGACGGGCACGCCCTTCTTCCTCACCTCGGTCGCGCTGTTGATCGTCGCCGTCGTGCTGCCGTTCGCCCTCTGGGGCCGAATAGCCGGGCCGGCCCTGGCGCGCGGCTTCGCCCGGCTGCTGATGCTGCTGTTCGCCCAGGTCACGGCCATCACCGTGGTCTTCGTCCTGGTCAACAACGCCAACAACCTCTACGACACCTGGGACGACCTGCTCGGCACCGGCAGCCATGTCGAGGCGGCCCGCGACCTCGGCCCCGACGGCATGGGCGGCCGGCAGATCACACACGAGCCCAAGCAGCTCCAGCGGTTCCGCCCGGCCGACGACCCGAGCGTGGGCGCCGACGTCCGGATGACCGAGCTCCAGGGCCGCATCTCGGGGGTGCGCGGCGAGGTGTACGTCTGGCTGCCGCCCCAGTACAACGACCCCGCCTACCGGGACCGGAAGTTCCCGGTGGTGGAGCTGCTGCCCGGCTACCCGGGCTCGGCGAAGTCGTGGATGGGCTCGCTGCACGCGGCCCAGCAGCTGATGCCGCTGATGCGGAGCGGTGCGGTCAAGCCGGCCATCCTGGTGGCGCCCCGGACCAACCTCCTCCCCGGTGTGGACACCGGGTGCGTCAACCTCCCCGGGAGGGTCAACGCCGACAGCTGGCTGACCGTCGACGTCCGCAAGATGGTCATTGACAACTTCCGGGCCGGCGACAAGCCGGACTCCTGGGCCCTGGCCGGGTATTCGGCCGGTGCGCACTGCGCCGCCAAGCTCGCCCTGGCCCACCCCGACCGCTACCGCGCCGCGGTCGCCATGTCCGGCTACAACGACCCGGCGCTCGAACGGGACTCGCTGGCCGGCAAGGACCCCCAGCTGCGCGCCCGGTCCAACCCGCTGAACATCCTGAAGGCGGCCAACGCCGCCGGCAAGCCGCCGCGTACCGCGCTGTATGTGTCGGGCGCTTCGGGCGACGGCTTCCAGGCCGGTCTCGCCCTGCGGCAGTTCGCGATGCCGCCGACGACGGTGACCGTACGCCAGATCCCGTCGAACGCGGGCGGCCACACCACGGCGGTCTGGGCGCAGCAGGTGCCGGAGACCTTCCGCTGGCTGGGCACCCAGCTCAGGGCCTGAGCGCACGGCAACGGAAGCGGAGCGAGCGGCGGTTCACCCCCTGCGGCGGGCGGCCGTGACCAGGGGCCGGACCCGCCGGCCCATCGCCTCGTAGCGCGCCCGCCCCTCCGGACTGGCCACCAGCACTCCCTGCCGTGTGCCCCGTTCCACCGCCCGGCGGGCCAGCGCGTCCATGACCGCCCGCCCCAGCCCGCGCCGCCGGTGCGCGGGCTCGGTGCCGATCATGTCGAAGACGACGGAGGGCGCGTATTGCGCGGGACGGCCGCCCGGCGCCCCGGTGGTGAGGGCGGCACGCCCGCTCGCGCGGGGCGCACGCCTTGATCCACAGGCCGGGCGCGGTGAGCGTGTCCACGAGGCCGCGCAGGACGGCCGGGTCGGCCCCCGGGAGGACATGGCGCGCGAGGTGGCCGGGCCGCCGCACCTCGATCCGGAACCCGCCGGGCACCGCCCGCGGCGCGTCCGTACCGCGAGCACGGGCCCAGCCGTCGACCCAGGCATGGACGGCGGACGGGAGCGCGGTGTCCGGGACCGCGGCGCTGTGCGTCATCCGGCCGAGCGTGCGCGGGGGCCCTCGCCGCCCCAAGTGACTTTCCAGCGGCGGCAGTTCAGCGGGCGCACCCCTGTGCGCCCCCGCCGGACCTCCCCTACGCGGGCCGGGTCGCCGCCGCGAACGGCATCTGGTCGATCGGGGCGAGCCGTACCGGCGCCCCCGGGTGCGGTGCGTGGATCATCTGGCCGTTCCCGACGTAGAGCCCCACATGGCTGATGCCCGAGTAGAAGAACACCAGGTCACCGGGGGCGAGTTGGGACCGGCTGATCCGCGGGCCGGAGCTGATCTGGGTGTAGGTCGTCCGGGGCAGGGCGACCCCGCCGGCCTTCCAGGCGGCCTGGGTCAGGCCCGAGCAGTCGTACGCGGAGGGGCCCGTCGCGCCCCAGACGTACGGCTTGCCGAGGGCGCCGTAGGCGAAGGAGACGGCACGGGCGGCACGGGGACTGGGCGCCTGCGCGGCGGCCGCGGCGGCCTGCGCGCCGCCGGGAACGCCGGACGGGCCGTCCCCGCGGTCCGTCCCGTCCGTGCGGCTCCGGCCCGGGCCGCTCCGCTCCGGCCCGCTCCGCGCACCGCCCCGGGAGGCCATCCGCTGCCGCTGCTCCGCGGTCAGCCGGCTCAGCAACTGCTCGGCGGCGCCCAGCTTGTGCACGATGGTGACCCGGTGCTTCTTCAGCCGGGCCTCGGTGTCCGCCAGCCGCTCCACGGTGTCCTCGGCCCGCTGCCGGACCTGCCGGACGCTGCCGAGCCGGCGGGCGTACCCGGCCACGGCGGTCGCCTGGTGGCTGCCCGTACGCTCCAGCACCGCGGCGCCGTCCAGATAGCGCTGCGGGTCGGCGGACAGCAGCAGCCGTACCGTCGGGTCGATGCCGCCGGAGCGGTACTGGCTCGTGGCCAGGGTGCCCAGTTCGGCGCGGGCGGCGTTCAGCCGGCGGGTCCTGCGGGCCGCCTCGTCTTGGAGCCGGCTCAGCTCCTCCCGTGCGGTGTCGGCGGATTCCTTCGCGCCGTTGTAGTGCTGCGTGGCCACCTCTGCCTCCTGGTACAGCGCGTCGACCCGGTCCTTGACCTGGGCGGGGGTGGGCCGGGGTGCGGCCTGGGCGGTGCCGTCGAAGCCGGTGGCGGTGGCGGCACCGGCCAGGGCCAGAGTGGCGGCCGTGCGGGCGGTGCGCGCGCGGCGCGAGCCACCGCCGGTGAGCGAGGCGAGCGGATGCTGCCGGGGCTTGCGGTGCGAGGCCACGGTGGCCGTTCCTTTCCGTCCTTCGAGCCGGGGGCCCGGCGGCCGGTCCGCCACGGGGGCGACGGACCGGCCGCCGTACCTCTCGGCGGGACGGCCGACGGAACGCCGGTGGGAGACCGGCGAGGCGGGGAGTCGGCCGCCTGGAGGAGGACGCTAAGCCGGGGTGTCGGGCAATGAGCCCCCTTGCCCGGCATTGTTCGCATTCGACCGCGATGGGTACGCGCGCGACCGCGGCGCCATGGCCGTACGGCCGGGACCGGTCTGGCCTGACCGAACTGTCGATAGCGGGCGCCCTGCCCGAAGGGCCGTGCTATACGGCGGCTACGATCACGCACTATGGACGTAGTAACCAATATCTTCGTCGGCCTGCACATCATCGGCATCGCCTCCCTGCTGGGCGGCTTCCTGACCCAGATGAAGGCGATGAGTGCGGGCACCGCCCGCTTTGTGCCGGCCATGCTGCACGGCGCGCTGACGATGCTGGTCACCGGCATCGTGCTGGTCGGCCTCAACCAGGCCCAGGACCACCCCCTCAACAACATCAAGCTCGGCGTCAAGATGGCCCTGCTGGTGGTGATCCTGGCGCTGGTCTACGTCAAGCGGGACGACGAGACGGTCGAGAAGCCGCTCTTCGCCGCGGTCGGCGGGCTCACCGTGGCCAACATCTTCATCGCGGTGCTCTGGACCTGACGAGCGCCCCGCCGACAGCACACCGCGCGGTCCCCGCACTCCGTAGGTCGGAGGCGAGGGCCGCGCGGTGGCGTGTGGGGGGTGACCGTGGGGGGTGGTCTGTGGGGGAGCGGGGGCCTCAGCCCGGGCGGACGCTCCCGTAGATCGGCATGTAGTAGATCGACTCCTCCCGGACGTTGGCGCCCGGCTTCGGAGCGTGGACCATCTTGCCGTTGCCTATGTACATGCCGACATGGCTGATGTCGTCATAGAAGAACACCAGGTCGCCGGGCTTCAGGTCCTTGGTGGCCACCCGCTCGCCGATCTTGACCTGGTCCCAGGTCGTACGGGGCAGATCGACGCCCGCCGCCTTCCAGGCGGCCTGGGTCAGCCCCGAGCAGTCGTAGGAGGTGGGCCCGGTCGCGCCCCACACATACGGCTTGCCGATCTGGGAGCGGGCGAAGGCGAGCGCCTTCTCGCCCTTGGCGGTGGAGGTCGAGTCGCCCGTGGAACCGCCGGCCGAACCGCCGCCCGTGGAGCCGTCGCCGTCGTGCTGCCGCTGGCGCTCCCGCTCCTGCTGCTTGCGCGCCTCCTCCGCGGCCCGGCGCTTGGCCGCTTCCTCCTTCTGGCGCTCCAGCTCCGCCAGCCGCGCCTTCTCCTGCGCGGTCAGCCGGGACAGCAGCTGCCGGGCCTCGGACAGCTTGTCCTGGACGGAGCGCTTGGACTCCTTGAGGGAGGCCTGCGACTTCTGCAGCCGCTCCAGGCTGTCGGTCGCCTCGGCACGCTGCCGGGCGGCCGCCGACTGCTGCTCCTGGTAGTCGCTGACGGCCTGCTTCTGCCGCCCGGTCAGCCGCTCCATGAGGTGGTTGCGGTCGACGAACTGCTGCGGGTCCTTGGCGAACATCAGCTGCGCCGTCGGGTTCATGCCGCCGGTGCGGTACTGCGCGGAGGCGAAGGTGCCCAGCCGGCGCCGGGACTCGTTCATCTTCTCGGCGCGCTCGGCCGAGGCGTCGAGCAGGTCGTCCACCTTGTCGCGCTGCGCGTCGGCGCGCTCCTTGGCGGCGTTGTACTTCTGGGTGGCCACCTCGGCTTGGTGGTAGAGGTCGTCGACCTTCTTCTGGACCTCTTCGACGGAGGGCTTGGGCGCCCTGGGCGCCGCGTTGGCCGACTGCGAGAGCAGGGTGACCGAGGCGAGGGCGGCGGTGGTGAGCCCGGCCGCCGTACGACGGCCTGCGGGTGAGGCGAGAACGCTGGTGCGCGGCTTGCGATGCGACGCCAAGACCGGCAACTCCTTCCGTGGACCGCCTACCGGGTTAGCTGTCGGGTTCGGGCGGTGTCGCTGACGGAAGGCTTGCCCTACGGTCCGGACGTCCACTGGCGATGGCAGTACGGACCGATTCACCCCGGTGGTGCTGGTGGGTCCCCGGCTCCGGGTGCCTGGGGCAGGGCCGGACTCGGCGTCGGCGGCCCGTGCGAACCTGTCGTCCGCGGGGAGGCGGGCTGCCTGAGCGAGGACGTTAGCCAACTCGTGTGGCTTCTGTGAAGGCTGATGTTCGATATGCCCGAAACCTTTTCGTGACCTGAACGCGATGCGCGGTCTGTTGTGCCAGATGTCGGATTCGGGTAGACGAGGCGCCGCCGGTCGGCCGCGGTGCCGGACGTCCGGACCGCCGCTGCGCCGGTGCCGGCTTCACAGGCGGCCCGCAATCCGCCACTCCGCCGCGGAGTGTCAGTGCGGCCGCCTAGACTCGGTGGGCGATGAGCAGCCTCTTTGACGACAGCTTCCTGGCGGACCTCGGCCACAAGGGCGAGGAGCAGCATCCTCCGCCCCCCGAGGACGAGCACGGCCCGGCCCCGGAGGAGATCCCCGCCGACCTCTTCGGCGGGCGGTTCGACGCGCCCGTCCCCAGGGAGGCCTACTACCGCGACGGCGCCGCCCGCCCGGCCGTCGACGCCGCGGCGCTGCTGGAGGGGCTCAACGACGAGCAGAAGGCCGCCGTGGTGCACGCCGGCGGCCCGCTGCTGATCGTCGCCGGTGCCGGTTCCGGCAAGACCCGGGTGCTGACCCACCGCATCGCGCACCTGCTCGCCGAGCGCCATGTCCACCCCGGCCAGATCCTCGCGATCACGTTCACCAACAAGGCCGCCGGCGAGATGAAGGAGCGCGTCGAGGAGCTGGTCGGCCCGCGTGCCCACGCCATGTGGGTCTCCACCTTCCACAGCGCCTGCGTCCGCATCCTGCGCCGCGAGTCCAAGAAGCTGGGCTTCACGTCCTCCTTCTCGATCTACGACGCCGCCGATTCCAAGCGCCTGATGGCCCTGGTCTGCCGCGATCTCGATCTGGACCCCAAGCGCTTCCCGCCCAAGTCCTTCAGCGCGAAGATCTCCAACCTCAAGAACGAGCTCATCGACGAGGAGACCTTCGCCGGAACGGCCGCCGACGGCTTCGAGAAGTCGCTGGCCGAGGCGTACGCGATGTACCAGGCGCGGCTGCGCGAGGCCAACGCCCTGGACTTCGACGACATCATCATGACGACGGTCAACCTGCTCCAGGCCTTCCCGGACGTCGCCGAGCACTACCGCCGCCGCTTCCGCCATGTCCTCGTCGACGAGTACCAGGACACCAACCACGCCCAGTACACCCTGGTCCGCGAGCTGGTCGGCCCCGGCACCGCCGAGATGCCCGCCGCCGAGCTGTGCGTGGTCGGTGACGCCGACCAGTCGATCTACGCCTTCCGCGGTGCCACGATCCGCAACATCCTCCAGTTCGAGGAGGACTACCCGGACGCGACCACGATCCTGCTGGAGCAGAACTACCGCTCGTCGCAGACGATCCTGTCCGCCGCCAACGCCGTCATCGAGCGCAACGAGAACCGCCGCCCCAAGAACCTCTGGACGGACGCCGGCGCCGGGCCCGTGATCACCGGCTATGTCGCCGACACCGAGCACGACGAGGCGCAGTTCGTCGCCGACGAGATCGACCGGCTGACGGACGCCGGCGACGCCAGGGCCGGCGAGGTCGCCGTCTTCTACCGCACCAACGCCCAGTCCCGTGTCTTCGAAGAGATCTTCATCCGGGTCGGACTGCCCTACAAGGTCGTCGGCGGGGTGCGCTTCTACGAGCGCAAGGAGGTCCGCGACGTCCTCGCCTACCTGCGGGTGCTCGCCAACCCCGAGGACACCGTCCCGCTCCGCCGCATCCTGAACGTCCCCAAGCGCGGCATCGGCGACCGCGCCGAGGCGATGATCGACGCCCTGTCGTCGCGCGAGAAGATCACCTTCCCGCAGGCGCTGCGCCGGGTCGACGAGGCCTACGGCATGGCGGCCCGCTCCGCCAACGCCGTCAAGCGCTTCAACGTCCTCATGGAGGAGCTGCGGACCATCGTCGAGTCCGGCGCCGGCCCCGCCACCATCCTGGAAGCCGTCCTGGAGCGCACGGGCTACCTCGCCGAACTCCAGGCCTCCACCGACCCCCAGGACGAGACCCGGATCGAGAACCTCCAGGAACTCGCCGCCGTGGCCCTGGAGTTCGAGCAGGACCGCGGGGCGGCTGCGGCAGAGGGGGCTGCCGCCCCGGGCCCGGGCACCCTGTCCGAGTTCCTGGAGCAGGTCGCGCTGGTCGCCGACTCCGACCAGATCCCGGACGAGGACGAGGAGGGCAGCGGCGTGATCACCCTCATGACGCTGCACACCGCCAAGGGCCTGGAGTTCCCGACCGTCTTCCTGACCGGCATGGAGGACGGCGTCTTCCCGCACATGCGCGCGCTGGGCCAGACCAAGGAGCTGGAGGAGGAGCGCCGGCTCGCCTACGTCGGCATCACCCGCGCCCGCGAGCGGCTCTACGTCACCCGCTCGACGATGCGCAGCGCCTGGGGCCAGCCCTCGTACAACCCCCCCTCCCGGTTCCTGGAGGAGATCCCGGCCGACTACCTGGAGTGGAAGCGCACGGGCCCGGCGACGCCGTCCGCGACCATGGGCGGCCTGTCGGGCGGCGGAGGCGGCTTCGGCTCGGGGCTGTCGTCGTCGCGGACCAAGGGCGCCGGCGGCTTCGCGACCCGTCGCGGCCAGGGCAGCCGTCAGGTGGTCCCGCTGTCCATCGGCGACCGCGTCACCCACGACAGCTTCGGCCTCGGCACGGTCGTCGGCGTCAAGGGCAGCGGTGACAACGCCGAGGCGACGATCGACTTCGGCGGCGAGAAGCCCAAGCGGCTGCTGCTCCGGTACGCGCCGGTGGAGAAGCTGTAGCGAGAGAGGCCGGCCCCCGGGGACATCCCCTGGGGGCTGCCACCGGGCGGGCGGCGGCGGTCAGTTCGGGTCGAGGCCGTGGTCGCGCAGCCAGGGCAGCGGGTCGACCGCCGCGCCGCCGCCGGGACGCACCTCGAAGTGCAGATGCGGTCCGGTGGAGTTGCCGGAGTTGCCCGAATAGGCGATCTGGTCACCGGCCTTGACCGACCCGGAACGGATCTTGGTGCTGCTGAGGTGGCAGTACCACGTCTCCGTGCCGTCGGGCGCCGTCACGATCGCCATGTTGCCGTAGGCGGAGTTCCACTGGGTGCGGATGGTGCCGTCGGTGGCGGACATGACCGGGGTGCCGTAGCTGACCGGGAAGTCGATGCCGGTGTGCAGCGACATCCAGTTGACCCCGGCCTGGCCGAACTGGGCGCTCAGCCCGTGCTGCTTGACCGGCAGCAGGAACTTGGGCCGCATGGCCTCCTTGCGGGCCGCCTCCTTCGCCTTGCGCTGGCGCTCCAGCTCCTGGCGTTCCTTGAGGTCGATCCGCTCCTGGGTGCGGCTGGCGCGGTCGCGGAAGTCATCGGCGCTGGCGCTGAGTCCGGCGAGCTGGGTGTCCAGCTTGTTGTTGGCGGCGGACGGCTTGACGGCCCCGGCGTCGGGCGCCGCCTGGGCGGTCGCCTCCTCCTTGTCGTCCGCGCCGGCCGTGACGGCCGCGGCGGCCACCGCGCACACGCCCATGGCGGCGACCGAGGGCACCGCGACGGTCAGCAGCGCCGACCGCTTCGCCGTGCGCCGACGGCCCCGGCCGCGGACGGCCTTCCCGGCCTCCGCCCCGGCGACCCGGCGGCCCACGGGGGACGGGGCGGCGGGGGTGACCGGCATGGCCTGCGTCATGGCGTCCGCCACGGCCGCGGCCTCGCGGTAGGCGTCGGCGTCGCCGGAGGAGTCGTCGCCCTCGGCCCGGCCGGTGTCGTACGGGTCGTTCCCGGACGGGTCGCCGTCGGGAGTGCCGTGGGTGAGATGCCCGGCTTTGTCCCAACTGGCGCTGTCCCACTGGAGGGTGTCGGCCGGCGGCGGTCCGGCCTGTGCCGGGATGCCGGCGATCAGGTCCTGGTCCGTGGTCGACCAGATCGCGGTGGCCTCGAAGCTCGCGGTCTCCTCGACCGCGGTGGCCTGCCGGTCGAAGGCGTGGAAGGAGTCGGCGGTCTCGTACGCGCCGGTGGCGTAACCGTCGGTGTCGTACGCGCCGGTGGGATAGCTCCCGGTGTCGTAGCCGCCGTGACCGTACGCGGTGGCCTCGTATCCGGCCGTCTCGTATCCGGCTGTCTCGTATCCGGAGGAGGGGTACCCGGCCGCGTCGTGCGCCGGGGCGTCGTACGCGGTGTGGGCGTACGGGTCGTAGCCCGGGGCGGCCGCGTGCGGGTCGGCGACGGCGTGGGTGCCGGTGTCCCAGCCGCCGGTGTCCCACTGGCCCGTGGCGTAACTGCCGGTGTCGTACGCGCCGGTGGCATAGCCGCCGCCCGCCGGGTACGCGCCCGAGTCGTAGGCGTCGGTGCTGTAGATGCCGGTGCCGTACGAGCTCATGCCGTAGGCGTCCGCCGTGCCGTGCGCACCGGTGTCGTACATTCCGGCGTCGTAGGTGCCGGTGTCGTACATGCCGCTCTCGTACGAACCGGGGAGCGAGCCGAAGAGGGGGTCGCCGTCACCGTATGCGGCGGCGCCGGTGGCGGACTGCGGCCCGTAGGAGTCGTAGGCCGGATAGTGCGCATACGAGGCGTCGGAAGCAGAGCCGGTCGGAGGCTGGGCCCCCGAGGGGTGACGGTCGTTCACCAACTTCTCTTTCGCCTCGGCAGCAGGAGAATTAGCGGCGACTGTACCCGGCGGTACGCGACGGCGACAATCTTCAACTGGTTTTGGGCTAGGCCAGATCGGGCATTTGGCCGCCTTTCGGGAGTCCCCATGCGAGCTCTTGGCGCCTCGTTCGAAGTTTGTTCGACCTCGCGTCAAGATCAGGTCGCCGTTACGGCGCCATGACCGCGTTCCGTGAGGTGTCCGCAGGTCGTCCCGGGCGGCCGTTCAGGCCACCGATATGGCGTCCGCGGCGCCTTCCGCGGATTCCGCCGAGGTCAGTGCCTCCCGTATTCCGGCGGCGACGGTGCCATTGACCGGTAGGGCGAGATGTCCGACACCGGCGACATGCACGCTGTACGCGATCAAATCCGGGTGACTGATTCTCGCTGTTGTGGCCGGAACCATCACCTGATCCTCCTCGCTCCAGAAAGCGACGAATTGCGTGCGGCAATTCGGCGCCGGCAGCGACAGCTCCGCTATCACCTCGGAATCGGGGCGCATCTGGCGGACGAGGGGGTGCGCGGACATCAGGGGCGCGATACGGGTGCCGGAGTGCGGGGTGCCGAGCGTGACGACCGTACGGACGCGGCTGTCGCCGCCGAGCCGCTGTACGTAATAGCGGGCGATGAGTCCGCCGAGGCTGTGGCCCACGAGGTCCACCCGGCGATGGCCGGTCCGGGAGCGGAGCTCCTCCACATGGCGGCCGAGGAGTTCGGCGGCCTTACGGAGATCGCAGGTCAGCGGCGAGTAGTTGAGCGCCTCGACATGACGCCAGCCGTGCCGGTGCAGTGAGCGGCGCAGCAGCAGGAAGACGGAGCGGTTGTCGATGAAGCCGTGGAGCAGGAGGACCGGCGGATGCGAACGGCCCTCGGTCGGCAGCGGCGTCGGAGGAGCGGGGGCCGGTACCGGGGTCTCCGGTGACCCGGGGGGCTCCGGTGCCGGGAACCCTTCCGGGGGCCCGGCCGCGGGGTGGGGTGCGGGCCGTGGCGCGCGGCGTTCCTGGGAGATGCCGGTCGGATAGAGGAGGAGATGGGCGGCGAGGACCGCCAGTTCCACGACCGTGCTGCGCAGCGGGAGCGGCGCGGCGCGGGCGGGGAGCGGGCGGGCGCACCACAGGGGCGCGGAGACGAGGCGTGCGAGCAGAAGGGGTGCGGAGAGAAAGGGCAGGGCCTTCATGGCCGACCTCCCGGATGGCACGCGGAAGGCGTCACCGACCCCCGTATGCCCTCGTGGGAAGCCCTGGGCGGTGCCGGCGGGCAGGCGGCGTGATCGCGGCTCGTGCTGCTGCGTGCCCGGCGGGGCGGTGGCCCGGCGGTGGCTTCCCGGGCGCCCGGCCCGCGCTGCGCCGCCCGGCTCCGGCGGTACGACACGCGGGACGCGGCGCGTGGCGAACGTGTCCCGTGTGTGATTTCCCCCTCCCCGGATGTCACGAAACGGCTGGGTACGGGATGCTGGCGATAACGTTCGTTCACGCTCGTGGCCGCCGGATCGCGGTCGCGCGATCGATTGTCGGCTCGGCGGCACCACAGTGCCGTGCATGGCTTGGAGGCAGTGATGAGTGTGGCTCGGCATGACGGAGCGCAAGCGGGGAGCCAGGGCGCGGCGGGCAGGTCGGGGCCGATCCGTGTGGTGGTGGCCAAGCCGGGCCTGGACGGGCACGACCGGGGCGCCAAGGTCATCGCGCGGGCGCTGCGCGACGCCGGTATGGAGGTGATCTACACCGGGCTGCACCAGACCCCGGAGCAGATCGTCGACACCGCGATCCAGGAGGACGCCGACGCGATCGGGCTGTCCATCCTCTCCGGGGCGCACAACACCCTCTTCGCGAAGGTCATCGCCCTGCTGGAGGAGCGGGACGCGGCGGATATCAAGGTCTTCGGCGGTGGCATCATCCCCGAGGCGGACATCGCTCCCCTCAAGGCGCAGGGCGTCGCGGAGATCTTCACGCCGGGCGCCACCACCGCCTCGATCGTGGAGTGGGTCAACGCGAACGTCCGCTCGCCGGCGGCCTGAGGCATCCCGCAACCGGCGGAGCGGCCCGGCCCGGCGGCGGCCGGGCCGGGACGGAGCGCGGAACCGGCGCGCCCTGGGGCGAGCGGTGTCGGTGCCCGTGCTCATGGCAGGCGGGGCCCGGACGGGGGCGCCCCGGTGCCGGGCCCGGTGGCGTCGGCCGGCGGCGGGGTGAGTTCCGCGCGCATCGTGGCGCGCAGGCGCAGGGTGCCGACCAGGCGTTGGAAGGCCTCGGACCAGTAGCCGCCGGAGCCCGGGGAGGCGCCTTCGGGCTCGTCCGTGACGGCCGTGAGCATGTCGAGGCGGTCCGCTGCGGCCGGGTCCAGACAGCGCTCGGCCAGGCCCATCACGCCGCTGAAGCTCCAGGGATAGCTGCCCGCGTCCCGGGCGATGTCCAGGGCGTCGACCACCGCTCCGCCGAGCGGCTCGGCCCACGGGACCGCGCACACGCCGAGCATCCGGAAGGCCTCCGACAGGCCGTGCGCCGCGATGAACTCCGCCACCCAGCGGGCCCGTTCGTCCTCCGGCAGCACCGTCAGCAGCTTCGTCTGGTCCCGTGACGAGCCGGCCGGCGCGACCTCGGCGGCCTGGGACGGGGCGGAGGGCGAGCCCAGCAGTGCCCGTGCCCACGCGGCGTTGCGCTGGCGTACGGCGGCGCGGCACCAGGCGTCGTGCAGCTCCGTCCGCCAGTCGTCGCCCACCGGCAGGGCGGTGATCGCCGCGGCGTCCCGGCCGCCGAAGCGCGCGTGCCAGCCGTCCAGGGGCGCCGCCTCCACCAACTGGCTCAGCCACCAGGACCGTTCGCCCCGTCCGGAGGGCGGTGTGGGCGTCACGCCGTCCCGCTGCATCCCCGGGTCGCACTCGTGGGGCGCCTCCACCGCGACCACCGGTGTGCCGGCCGTACGGTCCAGGCCGATGCAGGTGTGCGCCCGCTGTGCCATACGGGCCGCGAGCGCGGAACCGGGCAGGGTGGAGAGGAGTTCGGCGGCCGTGGCGCGGACGTTGCGGCTGCGGTCGGACAGGGCCTCCTCAAGGAACGGCTCGTCGGCCGCCGAGAGGTCCGCGCGCAGCGAGTCGAGGAACATCAGGCGGTCCTCGGCCCGTTCCGTGGACCAGGTCGTGGCCAGCAGTGCCAGGCCCGCCGGCGGGTCCTGCCGGCGCAGGGTGGTGAGCAGGGCGACCCGCTCCGCGAACAGGCCCTCCTCCCAGCGCCGCCGTACGGCCTCGGGCCCGTCGTCACCGGGGAGCCCGGACGTGCCGCCCATGCCCCGGAGCACGAACTTCCACTCGTCGTTGAGCCGGGCCAGCCACAGGGCGCGCGGCCCCGCCAGGGCGAGCGCGGCGGACCGCAGGTCGGTACGGGCGCGGGCGGCGTCGAGCAGCGCGGGCAGCAGTGCCTCCGGGGCGCGGTAGCCGTGCTGACCGGCGGCGGTCAGCCACTGGGGCAGCAGCTCGGTGAGGTCGGGGGCGGTGCCCCGGCGGCTGCCGTCTCCGCTGCCGCCGCGGTCGGCGAGCAGCAGGGACAGCCGGCGGCGGGCCGCCGGAGGCAGTGAGGGCCGCGGGTCGGCCGGGGCCGGGGCGGGCCGCTCAGCGGCCGGTGCGGGGCGCAGCGCGGCGCGTCGGCGCACCGTGCTCACCGCGGCCGCGTCCAGCAGCGCGGCCGCGGCGTCCTGTCCCGGCCGCGCCGCCACCGGCGGTGTCCGGCGCCCGGTGCCGAGCAGCGCGGCGCTCACGAGGTCGGGCCAGGGGGCGGGGGAGGCGGGTGACGTGGGGGTGGGAGGTGAGGTGGGAGGGGTGGTGCGGGTCATGCCTTCCTCCAGGCATCGTTGAGGGGCGGCGTCCAAGAGGGCCGGGGAGTCGTGGCCGGGGCGCGGGTCACAGGGACACCGGGGCGGGGTCCCAGGCGGTCAGCGGCAGAAAGCCGCGAGGGCCGCATTCGCCGAAGACCGTGACCGGCTCCCCGCCCGACAGGGCGACCAGCTGCCACCGGCTCGTCCGGCCGAGGCCGCGCGGGTCCAGTGGGAGTGCCGACTCCCCGTCCGCGTCGGCCAGTTGCCAGCCCCGGCCGTCGCGGCCCGGTATCGGCGTGACCTCGCTGAGCACCACCGGCCAGGAATCCAGCCAGGGGTCGTCGCGCAGCGCGTCGCCGTACGCGGCCAGCGCGGCGTCGATGCCACCGCCGGGCGGGACCGGCCCGGGGGCCGTCGGGGCGTGCCGCTCGCCGAGCGCGGCACGCAGCGGGCGGGCGCCCGGGTAGTAGGCGAGGTCCGCGTCCAGCACCAGGCCGGGCGGCAGCGCCAGGTCCAGGGGGCGGGCGGGGGAGCCGCCGTAGGAGAGGTGCAGCGCCATCCGGCCGGACCGCTCGCCCCGCAGATAGATCTTGCGGGTGTGCAACGCGCCGTCGTCGCTGTCCTGTTGGGCGAGCACCAGCCAGCGGTCCCGGACCGTCGCCGCATCGGGGCCGGTCAGCAGGTCCGCCGCGTCGGTGGTCAGCCCGACGCGCGCGCGGACCGTCGCCGCCAGCGGGCCCGGCAGCCGGTCGATGCCGAGGAACCCCTGGTCGAGGAGGTGCAGCAGCGCGCACTCCTCCAGCAGCCGCGCCGGCCAGTCCGTGCCGGCCCCCACCACCGAGGCCAACTCCCGTACCCGCGAGGCGAGTCCGGGAGCCTGGGCGTCGACCATGCGGGCCGCCGTCTCGTCCCAGGAGCCTCCCCCGCTCTCGGCTGAGGCCAGCCCGGACCGCACCAGGTCCTGCAGCCGCTGTTCCAGCTCCGTGGCGCCGGCGCCGATCCGCCGCATCCGGCGCTCCGCCCGCCGCCTGGCGGCCTCCGGGTCCGCGGGCGCACGCGACGGGGCGTCCGCGCCCGGGGAGCCGCCCGGGGTCCGCTCGGCCCGCTTCCGGCGCCCGGCCAGCCACTCACCCGCCCACGCCGACGGCTCCCCGGCCGGCACCTCTCCGCCGTCGCCCGCCCAGAGCAGCAGCAGTCCCAGCGCGTGCTTGCACGGAAACTTCCGGCTCGGGCAACTGCACGTGAAGGCGGGGCCCGTGAGGTCCACGACCGTCTGGTAGGGCTTCTTGCCGCTGCCCTTGCACCGCCCCCACACCGCGCCCCCGTCCGCGCCCGTCTCCGACCACGGTCCGGGCGCCGCGAGCTTGCCGCCCGCTCTGCGTGATGCCTCGTCAGGTGCCAGTGCGCGCACCTGGTCCGTCGTCCAGCGTTCCCCCTGCGGATTCATGTCTCCGACGCTACGGCGGACCACTGACAATCCGCGGCGGCCGCGACGAACTCGCAGGCCGGGGAGGGTTTTCGAGGCATTGTCAGTGGCGTGGTGCAGGGTGGATTCCGCAAGCGGCCGGAGCGATGACGGGGTGCCGGCCGCGCCCGTACGACGAGGGGGAACCATGTCCGGGAACAGCTTCACGACGACGGCCGGCGAGCGCGGCCGCACGGCCGGGACGGCGCCGGAATCCGCGGGCGGTGAGGTGCTGCGACCGCATGCCGAGGACAGTTTCGCGGCGGAGCTGGCGGCCCTCGCGGCGGCCGACGACCGGCCGCGTCCGGAGCGCTGGCGGCTCTCGCCGTGGGCGGTCGCGACGTACCTCCTCGGCGGCACACTCGCGGACGGCACGGTCATCACCCCCAAGTACGTCGGACCGCGCCGCATCGTCGAGGTCGCCGTGACGACCCTCGCGACGGACCGCGCCCTGCTCCTGCTGGGTGTGCCCGGCACCGCCAAGACCTGGGTTTCCGAGCATCTGGCGGCGGCCGTCAGCGGCGATTCGACCCTCCTGGTGCAGGGCACCGCCGGCACCCCGGAAGAGGCGGTCCGCTACGGCTGGAACTACGCCCAGCTGCTCGCGCACGGCCCCAGCCGGGAGGCGCTGGTGCCCAGCCCGGTGATGCGCGCGATGGCGCAGGGCATGACCGCGCGGGTCGAGGAGCTGACCCGTATCCCCGCCGACGTCCAGGACTCGCTCATCACGGTCCTGTCGGAGAAGACCCTGCCGATCCCGGAGTTGGGGCAGGAGGTGCAGGCGGTCCGCGGGTTCAACCTCATCGCCACCGCCAACGACCGCGACCGCGGGGTCAACGAGCTCTCCAGCGCGCTGCGCCGCCGCTTCAACACCGTCGTGCTGCCGCTGCCCGCGACCCCGGACGAGGAGGTCGACATCGTCTCGCGCCGGGTCGGGCAGATCGGGCGCTCGCTGGACCTGCCGGCCGGGCCGGAGGGCCTGGACGAGATCCGCCGCGTCGTCACGGTCTTCCGGGAGCTGCGGGCCGGTGTCACCAGCGACGGCCGGACCAAGCTCAAGTCACCGTCCGGCACCCTCTCCACGGCCGAGGCCATCTCCGTGGTGACGAACGGCCTGGCGCTGGCCACCCACTTCGGGGACGGGATGCTGCGCTCCGGCGACGTCGCCGCCGGCATCCTCGGCGCCGTGGTCCGCGACCCCGCCGCCGACCGGGTCGTGTGGCAGGAGTACCTGGAGACCGTGGTGCGCGAGCGCGAGGGCTGGAAGGACTTCTACCGCGCCTGCCGTGAGGTGAGCGCATGAGCGGGCGAGGCGAGCGAACGGCCCACGGAGGCGGGCCGGTGCTGCTCGGGGTGCGCCATCACGGCCCCGGGTCGGCGCGGGCGGTGCGCGCCGCCCTGGAGCAGTGCGGGCCGGCCGCGGTCCTGATCGAGGGGCCACCGGAGGCGGACGAGCTGGTGCCGCTCGCCGCTCAGGAGGGGATGCGGCCACCCGTCGCGCTGCTCGCCCATGCCCTGGACGACCCCGGCCGCGCCGCCTTCTGGCCGCTGGCCGAGTTCTCCCCGGAGTGGGTGGCGATGCGCTGGGCGCTGGCGCACGGCGTCCCCGTCCGCTTCATCGACCTGCCCGCGGCGCACTCCCTGGCCGCCGGGGACGACACCGAGCCCGTGGACGACGGGACCGGCGCGCAGGAGACCGGAGCCCAGGAGAGCGACGCCCAGGAGTCCGGCGCCGCGGTGCGGATCGATCCGCTCCGGGCGCTGGCCGAGGCGGCCGGTTACGACGACCCCGAGCGCTGGTGGGAGGACGCGGTCGAGCACCGCGGCGGCGGGGAGGCCGGTGCGGACGCGCTGGCACCGTTCGCGGCGCTGGCCGAGGCGATGGGCACGCTCCGCGAGACCTACGGCGACGGCGGACACGACCGCGATCCGGTGCGGGAGGCCCATATGCGGCTCCGGCTGCGGGCCGCGCGACGGGAGTTCGGCGACGGCATCGCCGTGGTGTGCGGCGCCTGGCACGTCCCCGCCCTCGCACGGCGCACCACGATGACCGCCGACCGCCAACTCCTCAAGGGCCTGCCGAAGGTGAAGGCGGCGGTGACCTGGGTGCCCTGGACGCACCGGCGGCTCTCCCGCCGCAGCGGCTACGGCGCCGGCGTCGCCTCCCCCGGCTGGTACGGCCATCTCTTCAGCACCCCCGACCGCCCCGTCGAACGCTGGCTGACCAAGGTCGCCGGACTGCTCCGCGAGGAGGACTACGCCGTCTCGTCGGCGCATGTCATCGAGGCGGTGCGGCTCGCCGAGGGGCTGGCCACGGTGCGCGGCCGCCCGCTGGCCGGGCTGACCGAACTGGACGACGCGGTGCGCGCCGTCATGGGGGACGGCACCGACGCCCCGTCCTCGCTGATCCACGACCGGCTGGTGGTGGGGGAGGTGCTGGGCGAGGTCCCGGAGGACGCCCCCGCGGTGCCGCTGGACCGGGACATCGCCCGCAGCCGCCGGACGCTGCGGCTCAAACCGGAGGCGCTGGAACGGGAGTTGGAGCTGGACCTGCGCAAGGAGACCGACGCCGGGCGCAGCCGGCTGCTGCACCGGCTGCGGCTGCTCGGCATCCCCTGGGGCGAGCCCACCCGCTCCCGCGGCAGTACGGGCACCTTCCGGGAGACCTGGCTGCTGCGCTGGGAGCCGGAGCTCTCCGTACGGGTCGCCGAGGCCGGTATCTGGGGCACGACCGTGCTCTCGGCCGCCACCGCCAAGGCCGCGTCCGAGGCGGCGGGGGCGAGCGGCCTCGCCGAGGTCACCGCGCTCGCCGAGCGCTGTCTGCTCGCCGAACTCCCCGACGCCCTCCCGGTGGTGATGCGGGCGCTGGCGGACCGCGCGGCGCTGGACGCGGACGTCGGCCACCTCGCCCAGGCGCTGCCCGCCCTCGTCCGTTCCGTGCGCTACGGCGATGTGCGCGGCACCGACGCCCTGGCGCTCCGCGAGGTCGCCACCGGCCTTGCCGAGCGGGTCTTCGTCGGACTGCCCCCGGCCTGCGGGGGGCTGGACGCCGACGGCGCCGCCGAGATGCGCGGCCATCTCGACGCCACCCACCAGGCCGTCGCGCTGCTCGGCCAGCCGGAGGCGGGGCAGCCCGAAGGGCCCCCGCTGCGCGAGCGCTGGGCCGGAGTGCTGCGGGCGGTCGGCGAACGGGACACCGTGCCGGGCCTGATCCGTGGCCGCGCGACCCGGCTCCTGCTGGACGACGGCGCGCTGGGCGACGGGGGAGCGGAGCGGCTGATGAGCCTCGCCCTGTCGCCCGGCACCCCGCCCACCGACGCCGCCGGATGGATCGAGGGCTTCGTCGGCGGCGGGGACGGCGGCATGCTGCTGGTCCACGACGAACGGCTGCTGGCGCTGGTCGACGGCTGGCTGACCGGTGTCCCGGACGCCGCGTTCACCGACGTCCTCCCGCTGCTGCGCCGCACCTTCGCGGAGTACGGGACCGGAGTGCGGCGCACCCTTGGCGAACTGGTCCGCCGGGGCCCCGCGACGGCACCCCGCAGCCCGGACGGTGCCGCCCCGGACGCGGCCGTGCCCGGCTTCGGCCCCGGCCTGGACCGCGACCGCGCCGCGGCCGTCCTCCCCACGCTCCGCCTGCTGCTGGGCATCGGACACCACGGCTTCGACGACGACCCACCGGAACCGTCCCGACCGGCCGACGACCTCACGGGAGCACGGACATGACCACCACGACACCGGACCCGACGACCGCCACCCCGCCCACCACGGCCACGAACGCGCCCACTACGGCCACCGCCCCGGCGGCTCCCGCTCCCGCCTCCGCCCCAGCTCCCGCCCCCGTCCCCGAGGCCGAACGGCTGCGTCGCTGGCGGCTGGTGCTCGGTGGCGGCGACGCGGACGGGACGGGGTGTGGGCTCAGCGGCCGGGACGCCGCGATGGACGGGGCGCTGGCCTCGCTCTACGGCAGGGAGAAGGGCGGCCGCAAGGGGGACGGCGGCGGCAGGCGTGCGGCGGGCCTCGGGGCCTCGGCTCCCGGAGTGGCGCGCTGGCTCGGCGACATCCGTACGTACTTCCCGTCGTCCGTGGTGCAGGTGATGCAGCGGGACGCCATCGACCGGCTGGGGCTGTCCGCGCTGCTGCTGGAGCCGGAGATGCTGGAGGCCGTGGAGGCGGACGTGCATCTCGTGGGCACCCTGCTGTCGCTCAACAAGGTCATGCCGGAGACGACCAGGGAGACCGCCCGCGCCGTCGTCCGCAAGGTCGTCGAACAGCTGGAGCGGAAGCTGGCGCAGCGCACCCGCGCCACCCTCACCGGCGCCCTGGACCGCTCCGCGCGGATCAGCCGGCCCCGCCACCGCGACATCGACTGGGACCGCACGATCCGGGCGAACCTCAAGAACTACCTCCCCGAGTACCGCACGGTCGTGCCCGAGCGGCTGATCGGCTACGGCCGCGCCGCGCAGTCGGTGAAGAAGGACGTGGTGCTCTGCATTGACCAGTCCGGTTCGATGGCCGCCTCGGTCGTCTACGCCTCGGTGTTCGGCGCGGTCCTGGCCTCCATGCGGACCCTCGACACCCGGCTGGTCGTCTTCGACACCTCGGTGGTCGACCTGACGGACCAACTGGACGACCCGGTCGACGTCCTCTTCGGCACCCAGCTCGGCGGCGGCACGGACATCAACCGCGCGCTCGCCTACTGCCAGTCCCGCATCACCCGCCCCGCCGACACCGTCGTCGTCCTCATCAGCGACCTCTACGAGGGCGGCATCCGGGACGAGATGCTCAAGCGGGTCGCCGCGATGAAGGCGTCCGGGGTGCAGTTCGTGACGCTGCTCGCGCTGTCCGACGAGGGCGCGCCCGCCTACGACCGGGAACACGCAGCGGCCCTCGCGGCCCTGGGCGCACCGGCGTTCGCCTGCACTCCGGACCTGTTCCCCGACGTGATGGCGGCCGCCATCGAGAAGCGGCCGCTGCCCATACCGGACATGGCGGAGCAACGGTGACAGGTGGCGCGGCGGGACTTGCGTGGCACCTGGTTGCTCATGCAAGTATCAGCTCATCGCTCGATCGCCCGCGACGCGCGTGACACCGGGGACACGTCCCTCGGCTGTCCCCGTCCGTATGGGAAGGTCCCCCCTTGTCCGCTGTGTTCGCCCTGCCTGCCGCCGTGCGCCTGCCGCGCACGGTGGCCGTGCGGCGTGCGCTGCTGGCCGGGCTCTTCCTGGCGGGCTTCGTCGCCCTCGGCTTCGCCTTCGGTCCCGGCGCCCATGCCGACGACCGCACGGGGAGCGCGGACCAGACCGGGGCAACGGCCCCGGCGCGGCCCGCCGCCGAGGTGTCCACCCCGGACCGGGCCGCCACCCGGGACGGGGCGAACCGGCTGTCCGGCTCCGAAGCCGAACTCAACCGGCGCGGCGAGGAGTCCCACGCGAAGCTCGCCGAGCGCACCCACACCGCGTCCCACGCGGTGACCGAGGCCGTACGGCCCGCCGCCGAGCGGACCGCACCGGTCACCGGCCGGATCACCGAGCCGGTGAGCCGCGTCGTCCGGGAGGCCGGGGACGCGGCCGGTGCCGCGCTGCCCGTACACCTCCCGTCCGGTGGGCACACCGGCCGGCCCGGTGACGGCGGCCCGCACCAGCACGGCCGCACGCCGGACCACGGTGCGCCGCAGGCCGCTTCGCGGGCCGGCGCCCAGGCGGCGCAGCTCCGCGACGACCTGCACCGGACGGCCTCCGAGGGGCCCTCGGACACCGTCCACGAGCAGCGGGACCCGGGCCACAACGGCCTTCCGGGGCAGTCCCCGCAGGGCCCGGCGGCGCCCGCCTCACACACCGCCGGTGACGGCAACGGCCCCCGTGGCGGGGACCAGCACGCCGCCGTCACGGCCGACTCCACGCGCTTCCGGCTGCTGCCCGGTGGCGTCCGCACGGCCGATGGCGCTCCGACGCGTCGGCGTGCCGAAGAAATCCTCGAATTCCCGGGCTAGGGCAGACCGCTCCGCGTCTGTAACTGGACCTGCCGCGCGGGGGCGGGACAGGTCTGCCCGTCAAACCCCTCAGAATTCGAAGGACTTCACCTCCATGCGCTCCACCATCCGTCGTTCCATCGTCGTCGCCGCTGCCGCCACCGGCCTGTGGGCCCTGGGCTCGGTCACCGCCAACGCCGCCGACCTGCCCGTCGGCACGGACCTGCCGGCCACCGGCACGGTCACCGACACCACCCCGCAGCTGCCCACCGGCAAGGTGACCGGCACCGCGTCGAAGACCGTCGAGACCGCCGGGAAGACGGTCGGCGAGGCGGCGGGCAAGGCCACCGGCGCCCTCGGCGACGTGCCGGCCCAGAAGCTGCCCACCGGCAAGCTGTCGCAGCTCGGTGACGTGACCGGTGCGGTCGACGGCGTGCGCGAGCAGGCCGGCGGCGCCGGGCTGCCGGACACCGGTGAGGTGCGCGGCGCCGCCGGTGCGAAGCCGGCCAAGAAGGCCGTCAAGACCGCCAAGAAGGCCGCCAAGGGCGCCGACCTCGGCCGGGCCGGCCGCCTCACGGACGGCACGCTGCCCGCCGTTCCGAAGCTGCCCGCCACCCCGGGCGTCCCGTCCCTGCCCGGCACCCCGGCGCTGCCCAAGACCCCCGCGCTGCCCAAGGCCCCCGGCTCGGCCGACAACCTGCTGGCCGGTCTCGCCGGTGCGGGCATCCGTCCCGAGCAGCTGACCAAGCAGGCCCAGGGCGGTCTGGCCACCGCGCGTCCGGTCGTCGACCAGACCGCCGCCGACGTGCTGCCGCCCGTCGCCCGCCGGGTCGTCGTCAAGGTCGTGCCGGTCGCCCAGGGCGCGGTCGGCGGTGCCGGTCAGCTGGCCGGTGACGCGGCCGGTCAGGCGGCCCCGTTCGTGACCGTCGTCGGCGGCCAGGCGCAGCTGTTCGCGCAGGGGGCCGCGGCCGACGCGGTGCCGTTCGCCCAGGGCGTGGCCACCGACGCGGTGCCGTTCGCACAGGGTGAGGTGGCCAAGACGGTGCCGTTCGCCGAGGGCAAGGTGGCCGACGCGGTGGCGTTCGCGCAGGGCGCGGCCACCGACGCCACCCCGTTCGCGCAGGGTCTGGCCACCGTCGTCGTGACCGACGCACAGGGCACCACCGGCCAGGCCGTCACCGGCGCGCGCGGCCTGACCCCGGCGAAGTCCGTGCCGGCCGTGCCCGCCGTGCCGTCCGTCCCCGCCGTGCCGTCCGTGCCCGCCGTTCCGGCCAACGTGACCGACGCGGTTGCCGTTCCGTCCGTCCCGGCGGTCCCGGCCGTCCCCGCCAACGTGACCGACGCGGTGCCCGCCAACGTCACCGACGCCGTTGCGGTCCCGGCCGTCCCGTCCGTGCCCGCCGTCCCGTCCGTGCCCGCGGTCCCGGCTGTCCCGGCCAACCTGACCGACGCCGTTGCCGTGCCGGCCGTGCCCGCTGACCTGGCCGACCTGACCAACGCCGCCAACATCCCGGCGCTGCCGGCCCTCCCGGTCCAGGCCGTCTGAGCCACAGGCCGACACCACCGGCTCCCGGTCGCGGCGGCGACCGATGCCGGAACACCCAAGAACAGCCGGGCGGACCTCTGTGGGGGAGGACCGCCCGGTCTTGGTGTTTCCGGACGCCGACAAGGCGTGCGGGACGGGCCGGCAGGCCGTATGCCAAGAGGCCGTACGCCAACCAGGCGCCGCCGGTTAGGCGTTGGGCACCTGCAGCCGTTCCCAGCTGACCTGCCCCGGGATGCCGTCCGCGTCCTCGCCGCGGAAACCGAGCTTGTGCTGCCAGGCCGCGTACGACGCGCGGTCCGCCTCGGTCCACTCCGGGCCGGGCCCCACCTCGTAGTGGTCGCAGCCCTCGGCGACCAGCCGTTCGCCCATCGCCGTGATCAGCGAACTGCTGGCCCCCGACCGGAAGAAGTCCCCGCCGGGGAACGGTTCGTACGACGCGTACTCCGACTCGGGCTCCGGCTCCGACGACGTCGGCTCCGGGCCGTCGGTTTCCGCACCGCCCGTTTCCGTGTCGCCGCCGGGCTCCGCACCATCCGTCTCCGGTGCGCCCTCCGCCGCCTTCGCCAGCCGCTTCTTGATCCGGCCCCGCAGGTCGTCCATCCCGAAGCCGAGCGGATCGACCTTCCCCGGCTGCCACTCCCTGTGGCCGATCACCGAGTGCTCGTTCCAGCCGTGCGCCCGGCAGATCGCGGCCGACACCTTCTCGATGGCGGTCTGCTGCGCCTCGGGCCACGGGTCCTTGTCGTCACCGAGGTTGATGCACTCGAAGCCGTAGAAGTGGCGGTTGCCGTCGGTGTCGGCGTCGTTGTCCACGGGCAGGTCCGGGTCCTCGTTGATCACCGCCCGCAGGACGTCGCCGTCGCCGAGCCCGGCGTGGTTGGCGCGGCCGTTGCCGACGAGATGGACCTCTCCCTTCTTGTCGATCACGCCATGGCACAGCGGCCCCGGCAGATCGGAGCGCCCGTCGTAGCAGAGGTCCACGGAGCTGTCGGTGCCCTCGGTGGCGGTGTGGTGGATCATCACGCCGTGCACGGGGGCCCAGGGGCCTTTCGAGTTCCGGTTGTGCGTACGCCAGCTGCGGACTTCGTGGACCACCAGGCCCTCGTCGCGCAGTGCCTTGAGCAGCCGGCTCGCGGTCAGCGGGGTGGCCATCAGGCGATTCCTTCCTCGTCGACCGCGGCGTCGGCCACCGCGGTGGTCTGTGACCTGCCCGGCGGCGGAGTCAGCGGATGCCGCGCGCAAGCACTGCGGCATAAACACCGGGGCAGGTCGTATGTGTCCGCATTCCCCCTGGAATCCCCGCGAACACCGAGTGCGCGGAGGTCGGGAAATCGAGAAAGGAGGGAGGGAGCGGGAGAGGGAGTGTGGGGAGGGAGTACCACTGCGCGGGGACGGGGCCGAAGCGTGTGACTCATGGCGCCTGAGCATGCGGAAGTGCTCAACACAGTGTTCGCAGAAGGGAGTTGAAGGGTCAAGAGGCCGAGCCGGAAAGCGGAGCCGCCCCCGAAACCGCCCGCCCCCCCCCGCCCACAGACCCGCACGCCGCCAAGCGCGCCCCCCCCAGGCGCCACAGGTGCGCACCCCGAGTGACGACGGACCGGCGGCAGGCCCCCGCCAGGATGGGTGTTCTCGCCGCATTGCCCCCCGGAGTGGTGGAAAACCGCCCGACAACATGCGGAAATCCCAGGGAGGCGTAACTTGGCCAAAAGATCTGTGATGGTAATCACCGCTGGAGTGTGATCTGCGATTTAGGGCCTCAGGTCCTGCGGCGATAACCTGCGGGACGGACATGCCGCGTATCCGGTCACCGTGTACGCCTCCCTCAGTGACAGCGCCGTCACGTTGCCCTTCGCGGCACGCCCATCGCAGACGAACGAACCGCGATCACTACGGCGATTCTGAGAAGACAAGGGACGGACGCGCGTGGACCTGTTCGAGTACCAGGCGAGGGACCTCTTCGCCAAGCACGGTGTACCGGTGCTGGCCGGTGAAGTCATCGACACGCCTGAGGCGGCCCGCGAGGCGACCGAGCGGCTGGGCGGCAAGTCCGTCGTCAAGGCCCAGGTGAAGGTCGGCGGCCGCGGCAAGGCCGGCGGCGTGAAGCTGGCCACCAGTGAGGACGACGCGGTCGAGAAGGCCGGTCAGATCCTGGGCATGGACATCAAGGGCCACACGGTCCACAAGGTGATGATCGCCGAGACCGCTCCGGAGATCGCCGAGGAGTACTACGTCTCGTACCTCCTCGACCGCACCAACCGCACCTTCCTGGCCATGGCCTCCGTCGCCGGCGGCATGGACATCGAGGAGGTCGCAGCGACCCGCCCCGACGAGCTCGCGAAGGTCCCGGTCGACGCCAACGAGGGCGTCACGATCGAGAAGGCCCGCGAGATCGTCGCCCAGGCGAAGTTCCCGGCCGAGGTCGCCGAGAAGGTCGCCGACGTCATGGTGACCCTGTGGAAGACCTTCGTCGCCGAGGACGCGCTCCTCGTCGAGGTCAACCCGCTTGCCAAGGTCGCCAGCGGTGACGTCATCGCCCTCGACGGCAAGGTCTCGCTGGACGAGAACGCCGAGTTCCGCCAGCCGGAGCACGAGGCGCTTGAGGACAAGGACGCGGCCAACCCGCTTGAGGCCGCTGCCAAGGCCAAGGGCCTCAACTACGTCAAGCTCGACGGCCAGGTCGGCATCATCGGCAACGGCGCGGGTCTCGTCATGAGCACCCTGGACGTCGTCGCCTACGCCGGCGAGAAGCACAGCAACGTCAAGCCCGCCAACTTCCTCGACATCGGTGGCGGCGCCTCCGCCGAGGTCATGGCGAACGGCCTGGAGATCATCCTCGGCGACCCGGACGTCAAGTCCGTGTTCGTCAACGTCTTCGGTGGCATCACCGCCTGTGACGAGGTCGCCAACGGCATCGTCCAGGCCCTGGAGCTGCTCAAGTCCAAGGGCGAGGACGTCAACAAGCCCCTGGTCGTGCGCCTCGACGGCAACAACGCGGAGCTCGGCCGCGAGATCCTGTCGAAGGCCAACCACCCGCTGGTGCAGCGCGTGGACACCATGGACGGCGCGGCCGACAAGGCCGCCGAGCTGGCTGCTAAGTAAAGGACGAGGACACAACAACCATGGCTATCTTCCTGACCAAGGAAAGCAAGGTCATCGTCCAGGGCATGACCGGTGCCACTGGCATGAAGCACACCAAGCTGATGCTCGGTGACGGCACCAACATCGTCGGCGGTGTGAACCCCCGCAAGGCCGGCACCAGCGTCGACTTCGACGGCACCGACGTGCCCGTCTTCGGCTCGGTCGCCGAGGCGATGGAGAAGACCGGCGCCGACGTGTCCGTCCTCTTCGTACCGCCGGCCTTCGCCAAGGCCGCCGTCGTCGAGGCGATCGACGCCGAGATCCCGCTGGCCGTCGTGATCACCGAGGGCATCGCGGTGCACGACTCCGCCGCCTTCTGGGCGTACGCGAAGGCCAAGGGCAACAAGACCCGGATCATCGGCCCGAACTGCCCCGGCCTGATCACCCCCGGCCAGTCCAACGCCGGCATCATCCCGGGCGACATCACCAAGCCCGGCCGCATCGGTCTGGTGTCGAAGTCCGGCACGCTGACCTACCAGATGATGTACGAGCTGCGTGACATCGGCTTCTCGTCCGCCGTCGGCATCGGTGGCGACCCGGTCATCGGCACCACCCACATCGACGCCCTCCAGGCGTTCGAGGCGGACCCCGACACCGACCTGATCGTGATGATCGGCGAGATCGGCGGCGACGCCGAGGAGCGTGCGGCCGACTTCATCAAGGCCAACGTCTCCAAGCCGGTCGTCGGCTACGTCGCGGGCTTCACCGCGCCCGAGGGCAAGACCATGGGCCACGCCGGTGCCATCGTCTCCGGCTCCTCCGGCACCGCCCAGGCGAAGAAGGAGGCCCTGGAGGCCGCCGGCGTCAAGGTCGGCAAGACCCCGTCCGAGACCGCGCGGCTGGCCCGCGAAATCCTGGGCGGCTGAAGCGCGGCCTCGCACCGCCGGACCCGTCCGGCGCACGAGGCACCGGACGCGGGCCCGTACCCCAAGGGGTACGGGCCCGCTCCCGTTCCCGGCGACGGGCGCCGTACGGATCAGCGCGGCTCGGGCGCCAGACGGGCCTCCCGGAGCCGCTTGCGCACGGCCGCGTTCCCCTGCTCCCGGGCGGCGTTCCTGCGCTCCCGCGCCGCGGCGATCGCCTGCTCCCGCGCCGCCTTCCTCCGTTCCCGCGCCGCGGCGTATCTCCGCTCCCGGGCCGCGTTCCTCCGCTCGCGTGCCGCCGCGCTCCGTTCCCGCGCCGCGGCGTTCCTCCGCTCCCGGGCCCGCTCCCGCCGCTCGCCGTCGTCCGCTTCCCGGTGCGGGGGCGGTGCCGCCCGGGGGTGCGGCGCGGTCGCCAGGGGCTGCTTCGGGCGCGGGGTGTAGTGGCCCGGGGTGACGGCCATCGTCACCAGCAGCACCAGCGCGAACAGCCAGAACGCCCCGAAGACCGCCCGGGTGGTCCGCTGGGCGCCCCGCTCGCTGTCGCTCCGCACCTGCCCCGCGGCGGGCGTCTCCGGCCGCGGCGGCGCGGGCAGCGCGGTGAGGGCGGCCCGCAGGATCTGGCCCTGCCGCTCCGGCGGCCGCCCGGCGAGCCCCAGCTCCGGCAGCAGCGCGGCGATCCGCTCGCGCGCGTGCGCCAGCCGCCCCGCCGTCGCCGGGACGCTCGCCTCGATCTCGGCCGCGGTCTCGTCCAGCCCGAGCCCCAGCCCGTCGTGCAGCAGCAGCGCCCGCCGGTACGGGGCGGGCAGGCTCAGCAGCGCGGCCGCCAGCACACCGTCCGGCGGTCCGGCGGCACCCGGCGGGTTGCGCGGCGCACGGGCGGGCCGCAGCCCGGGGCACCACCGGTGCCACGGCGTCAGCGCGTACTCGTACACCGCCGCCCGCACCCACCCCGCCGGATCGGGGTCCACCGCGACCTCCGGCCAGCGCAGCCAGGCCAGCCGGAACCCCCGCTCCACGGCCCGCCGGGCGAGCTCCGGCCGCCCGGTGAGCAGATACGCCTGCTGCGTCAGCGCCGCCGCGTGCCGGGTGTGGAGATGGTCGAAGGTGGTGGCGGCCTGCTCGCGGTGGGTCATACACAGCAGTGTGGAAAACCCGCAGAGTTCACACCGCGCGACACGTCGGGCATTTCGCCAGTACATGGCGGAAAGCGGTCTTGTTGGCAGCATGGCGCCGTGAGCCAGTTGACCGATCGTGGCCCTACGTTGTCCTCGCACGGCCGGACCGCCGCGCAGCGCTCCTCCGCGATCGGCGCGGCCTTCCTCGGCGGGGTGACGGCCGCCGGCCTCGGCCTCGGCGCGCTGACGGTCGCCGTGCTGCTGCTCTGGGTCGCCTCGCCCTACCCCGACAGCGACCCCTCCCGGGCGCTGCGCCTCGCCGCGGACCTGTGGCTGCTGGCGCACGGCGGCGACCTCGTCCGTACTACTGCCCTCTCCGGCGTCCCGGTCGCCGTGACCCCGCTGCTGCTCGCCGTCCTCCCGGTCTGCCTGCTCCACCGGGCCGCCCGGCACGCCCTGGCCACCGCGACCGACACCCCGCCCGCGGGCCTTGTCCCCGACACCGCCCGTACGGTCGCCCCGCGCACCCTGCTCGGCGCGCTGCTCACCGGCTATCTGCTGGTCGTGGCCGGTGCGCTGCTCTACACCTCCGGCGGGGGCCTGCGCGCCGAGCCGCTCAGCGTGCTGCTGTGCGTGCCGGTCACCACGGCCGCCGTCCTCGCCGGTACGGCCTGGCGCCTCCTCCGCCACCCGGCCCCCGAGCTGCTGCCCGCGAAGGTCCTGCGGGCCAGGTCCAGGGCACCGCACCGGCTGCGGGTCTTCCTCGGCGGCTCCCGGGGCGCCGCCGCCCGCCGGGGTGCCGTGTGCCGGGCCGGTGGCGCCGCGCTCGGCGCGCTGCTCGCCGCCGGTGTGCTGCTCACCCTGCTCTCCCTGGGCCTGCACGCGGGCCGGGTGCGCGAGGACCTGCTCCAGTTGGCGCCCGACTGGGCGGGCCGGGCCACGGTGCTGCTGCTGTGCCTCGTCCTGCTCCCGAACGCGGCCGTCTGGGGCGCCGCCTACGGCCTGGGCCCGGGGTTCATGGTCGGCGCGGACAGCGCGGTCAGCCCGCTGGGGACCTCGGCGCACCCCGTGCTGCCGCAGCTGCCGCTGCTCGGCGGGCTGCCGGACGCCGGGCCGGGAAACCCGCTGACCTGGGCGGTGGCCGTGGTGCCCGTGGCGGCGGGGGTGCTGCTCGCCCGGCAGGCGGCCCGTTCGGCGACCACGCCGAGCACCCCGGGCGCCCCCTGGTCCTGGTGGGCGACGGCCTGTGTGGCGGCCCTGGGGGCGGGCGTCTGCGGTCTGCTCATGGCCGTGCTCGCGGGCCTCGCCGGCGGTGCGCTGGGCACCGGCGCGCTCGCCGCCTTCGGCCCGAGCTGGTGGCGTACGGGCCTGGCGGCGACGGCCTGGACCGCCCTCACCGGCGTCCCGGTCGCGGTCTCCCTGCGCCTCTGGTGGCTGCGCGCCCGGCGCCGGGAGGCCGAGACTCCGCTACACGAGCCGGCCCGGCAGGAGGAGGCGAGCACGGAGGGCACGGAAGGCGGGGGCGCCACCCCGTGCGAGGGCGACAGGGAGGCCGAAGGCGCCCTCGGGAAAGACGGCGACGGCACCGCACCGCTCAGCGGCCTCGCCGCGGTCCGGTGCGGCCTGGCCGCACCGGCAGGGAGCGCGGGGAACTGCGCGACCGGCCCCGGCGCGGCCGCGGACGACTGACGAGGCCTCCCCGCCCCGGGACGGTCCCGGCGCCTCCCGCCGGAGCGCCGCGCTACTCCTGGGTGCTCAGCAGCGGCCGCAGCTCCTTGGGGAGCAGGTTCTCGCAGGACTTGCCCGCCGACTGCGTCAGGGCGTCGTTCACGCAGGTGAAGTAGTCGCGGTAGACGATCTGCACGGTGAACGTCGCGGCCACCATCATCAGCGCCAGCGACGCGGTCACCAGCCCGGCGATCGCCGAGGTGACCTGCGGCCGGGTGGAGCCCGGCGCGGACGGGGCGCCGGGCCGGTCGCCCTGGCCCGGCCGGTCGTCCGGTGCGGGCCGGCCCTCCATCGCGGCGGTGGTGGCCGCGGCCGAGGCCTTCGCGGGGGCGGGCTTGGCCCGCAGCGAGCTGACGCCCCAGTAGAGCGCCAGCGCACTCAGCAGCAGGGCGAGCTCCGGCAGGCTGAACAGCACGAAGAAGAACGACCACATACCGGCCAGCAGTGCGTAGCGGGCGCGGCGCTGGGCCGGGTCGGTGGGGTCCCAGCGCAGCCCGCCGGAGCCACCCGAGCCGCCGGGACCACCGGAGCCGCCCGGCTGGCCGTTGCGGCCGCCGGGGCGGTTGCCGAAGCCGCCGCTCTGGCGGCCCGGCTGCCGGGGGCTCCACTGGTCGCCCCAGCTCGGCTCGTCCTGCGGCCGGTCCTCGTCGTCGTCCTTGCCGGCCCGGTGCGACGCCGGGTGGCGCGGGCGCCAGGCCTGGTCGGGGGCGTCGGCCGGCGGCGGCGCGAAGGGGTTGTCCGGGCCGGACTCCGGCGTGGAGTCCGGGCCGGTGGGCTCCGACGACGAGGACGACTTGCGCTCACGCGGCAGCAGCACCACCCCGGGGGCGGTGGCGGGCAGAGGGAGCAGGAGGGCCGCGCGGCGGCGTCGGTCCGTCATCTGGAGTGTGTCTTCCCCTTGTCTCGTCCGCGCGCGGGCCTCGGCGGCCGGCGCGTGGTTACCACGAACTGCATGCAGTCTTACGCCTGACGCTACCTCCCGTGCCCGCCCCCGTCCCGTGGGGGCCGCGCGGTGTGCCGGTATCGTTGCTGACGGTCGGCGCCTTCGTAGGGTTCCCCGGATCTGCGGTGTCCGCAGTCTTGTACGACCACACAAAGCACGCGAGATCGGAAAAGAGCCCCGCCGTGGCTTCCTCCCCACCCCCCGTCCCGTCTGTTCCGCCCGGCCGGTCCGGCCGCCCGGCCCGTGTCGTCGCCCTGGTCTCCGGTTCCGGGACCAACCTCCAGGCGCTGCTGGACGCCATCGCCGCGCAGGGCCCGGAGGCGTACGGCGCCGAGATTGTCGCGGTCGGCGCCGACCGGGGCGCCATCGCGGGCCTGGAGCGCGCCGAGGCCGCCGGGCTCCCGACGTTCGTCTGCCGGGTCAAGGACCACGACAGCCGCGCTGACTGGGACGCGGCGCTCACCGAGGCGACCGCCGCGTACGAGCCCGACCTGGTGGTCTCGGCCGGTTTCATGAAGATCCTGGGCAAGGAGTTCCTCGCCCGCTTCGGCGGCCGCACGGTCAACACCCACCCGGCGCTGCTGCCGAGCTTTCCCGGTGCCCATGGCGTGCGCGACGCGCTCGCGTACGGCGCGAAGGTCACCGGGTGCACCGTCCACTTCGTCGACGACGGTGTCGACACCGGCCCGATCATCGCCCAGGGCGTGGTCGAGGTCCGGGACGAGGACGACGAATCCGCGCTGCATGAGCGCATCAAGGAAGTCGAGCGATCGCTGCTCGTCGAGGTCGTGGGGCACCTGGCCCGGCACGGCTACCGCATTGAGGGACGAAAGGTACGTATCTCGTGACCGCCACCGAAGGCACGAAGCGGCCCATCCGCCGCGCGCTGGTCAGCGTCTATGACAAGTCCGGGCTGGAGGAGCTGGCACAGGGCCTGCACGCGGCGGGCGTCCAGCTCGTCTCCACCGGATCGACGGCCTCGAAGATCGCCGCGGCCGGGGTGCCGGTCACCAAGGTCGAGGAGCTGACGGGCTTCCCCGAGTGCCTCGACGGCCGGGTCAAGACCCTGCACCCGAAGGTGCACGCCGGCATCCTGGCCGACCTCCGCCTGGAGGACCACCGCCAGCAGCTCGCCGGGCTCGGCGTCGAGCCGTTCGACCTGGTGATCGTGAACCTCTACCCGTTCCGGGAGACCGTCGCCTCCGGCGCCACCCCCGACGAGTGCGTGGAGCAGATCGACATCGGCGGCCCCTCGATGGTCCGCGCCGCCGCCAAGAACCACCCGTCGGTCGCGGTCGTCGTCAACCCGGACCGTTACGGGGACGTCCTGGAGGCGGCCGAGACCGGCGGCTTCGGGCTCGCCGAGCGGATGCGGCTGGCCGCCGAGGCCTTCCAGCACACCGCCTCGTACGACGCCGCCGTCGCGTCCTGGTTCACCGAGGTGTACGCACCCGAGCGCGGCTACAACGGCCTGCCCGAGTTCTTCGGCGAGACCCTGGAGCGCAAGAGCAGCCTGCGCTACGGCGAGAACCCGCACCAGGCCGCCGCCCTCTACACGGACGGCCAGGAGGGCGGCCTCGCCAACGCCGAGCAGCTGCACGGCAAGGAGATGTCCTTCAACAACTACGTGGACACCGAGGCCGCGCGCCGCGCCGCCTTCGACCACCAGGACCCGTGCGTCGCGATCATCAAGCACGCCAACCCGTGCGGCATCGCGACCGGTGCGGACATCGCCGAGGCCCACCGCAAGGCGCACGCCTGTGACCCGCTCTCGGCGTTCGGCGGCGTGATCGCCGTCAACCGCCCGGTCACCGTCGAACTGGCCGAGCAGGTCGCGGAGATCTTCACCGAGGTCATCGCGGCCCCGGCCTACGAGGACGGCGCGGTCGAGGTGCTCGCCAGGAAGAAGAACATCCGCGTCCTGAAGGTCGAGGGCCGGCCGGCCCAGCCGAGCGACGTGAAGTTCCTCTCCGGCGGCGCGGTCGTCCAGCACACCGACGTGTTCCAGGCGGAGGGCGACGACCCGGCCAACTGGACGCTGGCCACCGGCCAGGCGCTGTCCGCCGCCGAGCTGGCGGAGCTGGCGTTCGCCTGGAAGGCCTGCCGCGCGGTCAAGTCCAACGCGATCCTGCTCGCCAAGGACGGTGCCTCGGTCGGCGTCGGCATGGGGCAGGTCAACCGCGTCGACTCCGCGAAGCTCGCGGTCGAGCGGGCGGGCGAGGAGCGTGCCCGGGGCGCCTACGCCGCCTCCGACGCGTTCTTCCCGTTCCCCGACGGCCTGGAGATCCTGACCGCCGCGGGCATCAAGGCCGTGGTCCAGCCCGGCGGTTCGGTCCGTGACGAGCAGGTCGTCGAGGCCGCCGAGAAGGCCGGCGTGACGATGTACTTCACGGGCACCCGGCACTTCTTCCACTGAGCCGGGAACGCCCCGAGGGCCGCACCCCGCGCGGGGTGCGGCCCTCGGTCGCTTGTCGCCGTCGTTCAGTAACGCGGCCGGTTGAACCAGGCGTTGCCCTCGTCCTTGGACACGAAGACCAGCACCAGGATGCCGAGGATGGTGTGCACCAGGCCGAGCGGGAACGTGAACAGGCTCAGCATGATGTCGGCGACACCGAAGACGATGGTGCCGGTGCGCACCCCGCTGCCGCCGTTGGCGAACTGCAGGGCCAGCGTGATCGCGACCGCCGAGAAGATCACGATGAGCACGATCGCCGCGATCAGTACGCCCTTACCGATGTTCATCGCCGTGACGTTGTCGGCGGCGGTGTCCAGCGTGGCCTCGTGCGAGGCCTTGCTGACGCCGCCCAGCCCCATCACCGCGAGGACCAGGCCGATGAGGTTGAGGCCGGCGAGCACGAACAGCAGCACCCGGGCGGCCTTGACGCCGCCGGGCATCACCGTCGGGTACGGCGCCTGCATGCCGGCCATCCCGCCGCCGCCCGGGTACGGGCCGTACGGTGACGGCGGTTGCGGCTGCTGCGGCTGCTGGGGGTAGCCGTACTGGGGCTGTTGGGGCTGCTGCCCCGGGGGCGGACCGTAAGGGTTCGGATTGGGGTAGCTCACGAGCGGCGTCCTTCAAGCGTCTTGAGCGGATATCGGCGATGTAAGGGACGGTAGGCCAACCGGCTTCCGTCGTGCTCCGCGGGCTCGGGGACCCGCTCCGTATAGCCGCGAAGGCCCCGATCGCGCGGTTGCGAGGGGGCCTTCGGGCAGTGGTGCATCGGGCGACCTGGTGCCGGCGCGCCCGTGACGGGCCTACTGGGTCTTGACGACCACCGAGCCGACGATCTTGTCCGCGAACGTCTGGGCCTTCTCGTCCCACAGCGGCCACCAGAAGCCGAGACCGCACAGCGGGCCGTCGAGGGCGTGGCACAGCTTGCGCACGAAGGCCATACCGAAGCCGAGGGGCTGGCCGGTGGTCTCCTTGACGACCCGGATGTTCAGCGCCTTCTTGCCCGGAGTCTGGCCCGTGTTGCCCTCCTTGACGAGGAGGAAGATGCCGGCGCCCATGGCGATCAGGGCGGCGAGCACGGTGCAGATGATCGCGCCGGCCGGCGAGCTGCTCTCGGAGGCGCGGTTGATCGCGTCCGTGTAGCACTGCTGGTCGGTGGGCGAGCAGGCCGAGGTGTCCGGGATCGACGAGGTCGCCGCGCTGGCCGACATGGCGATGCCGACGATGTACAGGATCGTCGGGAGCAGTCCGGCGATCAGGTAGTCGATGAGGTAGGCGCCCACCCGGGCACCCCAGCTCGCGTAGCCGGTGGGCATGCCCATGCCGGGCATCGGCTGCCCGTACGGGGCCGCGGCCTGCTGCGGGTAGCCGTAGGCCTGCTGCTGCGGGACGGCCTGCTGCTGGGGGTAGCCGTAGGGCTGCTGCTGCGGTGCCTGCTGGGGGTAGCCGTAGCCGGGCTGACCCTGCTGCGGGACCGGCGGCTGCTGGCCGTACGGGCCCTGCGGTGCCTGCGGCTGCTGGCCGTACGGCCCCTGCGGCTGCTGGCCGTAAGGGTTGTTCGGGTCACCAAAGCTCACTGCTGTTTTCCTCCGTTGTGTCAGGCGGGGACGACGCGGCATGACTCGGAGGAAAAACAGGATTCACTGGCCACCCCCCGACGAAGCCTGCGGCACTGCGCGTCAATCCTTCTAGTTGCGCATTCACTCTGTCCAGTCAAGGTCGCTCACTGTTGTGCAAGTGCAATGATCAATTCCGGCCACGGACGCCCCCGCATGCCCTGATTGGAAGGTGGCCCCCCTCATCCGGGAGGATGGGGGGTATGACCGCGCAGATTCTGGATGGCAAGGCCACCGCAGCCGCTATCAAGTCCGAGCTGGCCACCCGCGTGGAGGCGCTCAAGGCCAAGGGCGTGCAGCCCGGCCTCGGCACCCTCCTGGTCGGTGACGACCCGGGCAGCCGCTGGTACGTCAACGGCAAGCACCGCGACTGCGCCCAGGTCGGCATCGCGTCGATCCAGCGCGAGCTGCCGGCGACCGCCACCCAGGAGGAGATCGAGGCGGTCGTGCGGGAGCTGAACGACGACCCCGCCTGCACCGGCTACATCGTCCAACTGCCACTCCCCAAGGGCATCGACGCCAACCGTGTCCTGGAGCTGATGGACCCGGCCAAGGACGCCGACGGGCTGCACCCGATGAGCCTGGGCCGGCTGGTGCTCGGCATCGAGGGCCCGCTGCCCTGCACCCCGTACGGCATCGTCCAGCTGCTGCGGCGGCACGAGGTCGAGATCAAGGGCGCGCACGTGGTCGTGGTCGGCCGCGGCATCACCATCGGCCGCCCGATGCCGCTGGTGCTCACCCGCAAGTCCGAGAACGCCACGGTCACCCAGTGCCACACCGGCACCCGCGACCTGTCCGCGCACCTCAAGCAGGCCGACATCATCGTCGCCGCGGCCGGTGTGCCGCACATCATCAAGCCCGAGGACGTCAAGCCCGGTGCGGCCGTCCTGGACGTCGGCGTCAGCCGGGACGAGGCCGGCAAGATCGTCGGCGATGTGCACCCGGGAGTCACCGAGGTGGCCGGCTGGGTCGCCCCCAACCCGGGCGGTGTCGGCCCGATGACCCGCGCCCAGCTGCTGGTCAACGTCGTCGAGGCCGCCGAGCGCGCGGCGGGCTGACCGCGGCCGGACCTGAGACCCTTGACGTTGACAGACGTATCCGGAGACCGGAAGGGACTGCCCGCCATGGGTGCCGAAGCGCATTCGGATGGAGCCTCCGAGCCGCAGCGCTCCTCGCGCCGATTCCCGACGCTGACCCGCGACACGGCCCGGCCGGAGGGCGGCGGCCGGGCGGCCGCGGGCGGCTACCCCGCTCCCGCCCGGCAGTGGCCGCTGCTCAGCGTCATGGGCGGGGTCGCGGCCGGGCTGCTGCTGGTGGCGCTCGACGCGTTCCGTATCGGCGTGATCGTGATCGGGCTCGCCCTGCTGGCCGGGGCGGTGCTGCGGTGGGCGCTGCCGTCGGTGGGGATGCTGGCCGTCCGCTCCCGCTTCACGGACATGCTCACGTACGGGGTGCTCGGCTTCGTGATCGTGATGCTGTCGCTGATGGTGCAGCCCAAGCCGTGGATTCACATCCCGTTCCTGGACGACATCGTCCACTTCACCGTGCGTTAGGGGCGTCGTACCCGCCGCGTGGCACCGCGCGGCAAGGGGCCCGAGTATGACGGTTCATGGCCCCGTCCTGGCCGGTTCTTGTCAGGATTCGTACGGAAGTCGTCCGGACTCCGACAGAAATGCCACACTGCAGGGGTCACGGGGTGCACGGAGGGTGACGTATGCCCGCATGTTCCCGTGTGCCCGTGAACGGGGAGCGCCCTGCTGACCGGGGCGTCCCCACGGGGAGCAATGGAGGGCGGACCGGGGGGAACCGCGCTCGGGCACGTGAGCGGGGGGAAGAGGGGGAGGCAATGCCTCGCTGGAAGGAGCTTCCGGAGGAACTCGATCCGCAGGTGCGGGAGTTCGCCGGACAGCTGCGCAGGCTCGTGGACCGCAAAGGACTGAGCGTGGCCTCGCTCGCGGACGCCACGGGCTACAGCAAAACGTCCTGGGAGCGCTACCTCAACGGGCGGCTGCTGCCACCGCAGCGCGCCGTGGTCGCGCTCGCCGAGGCGACCGGCGCGCCTCCCGCCCACCTCACCACGCTGTGGGAGCTGGCCGAACGGGCCTGGAGCCGCTCGGAGATGCGGCACGACGTCACCATGGAGGCGATCAGCGTCGCCCAGGCGCGCGCCGCGCTGGGATGGGACACCGACCAGCCCGTGGCCGAACCCCCGGGCAAGCACGCGAAACCCGCCCGGACCGCGAAGGCCGGGAAGACCGCGCAGGCGACGGCGGCACCCCTGACCGCCCCGCTGCCCTCCGTGCCCCAACAGCGGCGCACGGACACCCCGACGGCCGCGGACTTCCCCGGATGGGCGGCCGTCGCCCCCGCCCCGGACACGGCGCCCGCGCCCGAGGTGCCGGAGCGGCGCTCCCGCCGTGGCCGGACGCTGCTGTTGTCCGGCCTCGGCGTGGCCGGTGCCGCGCTGGCGGCCGGCGCCGCCTTCCTGCTGCTGAACCCGGGCGACGGCCCCGCGAAGAAACCGGCGGCCCGGCCCGCGGCCGCGCCGAGCCCGAAGCAGGTGCTGCCGGCCGGGGTGCGCTGCACCGGCGCCGGCTGCGTGGGCAAGGACCCGGAGGCGATGGGCTGCGGCGGCGCGCACGCCATCACCCCGTCCCGCGGCGTGGCCGGCCGGGCGGTGATCGAGGTCCGCTACAGCAAGGTCTGCCACACCGCCTGGGCCCGGATCAGCCGGGCGGCACCGGGCGACCAGGCCACCCTCAGCGCCGGCGGCCACAGCGCCACCGCGCGGGCCGAGCGGAACGGCGCCGCCTACACCTCCATGGTCGAGGTGACCGGGGACCCGGCGAAGGTCGCGGCCTGCGGGACGACGATGGCGGGAGTGAAGGGCTGCTCCCGCCCGGTTCCGGCCACGCCCGCCGGGGCGTCGTTGGAGGCCAGACCTTAAGGAACAGGCCCAGTGGAAGCGACGATGGGGATGGCCCTGTGTTTCCCTCACGCTGTCCGCGACGACCACGAAGGGATCGACGGCCAGCAGGTCACTCGGGAACGGCGGCGTGATCTGGCCACCACCCGGCGCGACCGCGTGCGCACTGCCCAATATGTTGCTGCGCCTCCGCCATGCCGACCGGGCCGCAGGTGCGTGGATGCGGTCAAGTGTTGAGTTCCAGGACGCGGACCGGCTCACAATTCCACCGTTCCGAGGCGATGCCGGGTCCCCACATTGCGCCTTGGGCCTGCCCGCCGGCGTAACCGAACCGGCCGGAAAGCATCTGAAGTGTGGCCTGAATTGTGAAGGGCTATCACCTTGTGACGGGCATCACCGATTATTGTTCAGTATCTGACTTGCATGAGCATTAAATTCCTCATAAAGTCAGGCCAGTTGACCACGCACGGGGGGTGCTACGGTGAGTCGACGCGGCATTTCCCTCGTGTGCTTCGAACTACAAGCTCAGGGGGAGTTGTATTATGAGGCTTCTTTCGAAGAAGACTGCGCGAGCTGCGGCTGTCGGCGGAGTGATCCTCGCCGCTATGGGTTCTACGGTAGCCTACGCCGGAACGTCCTCGACCGAGTTGAGTAATGGGCGATTGAGCTTCGAAGCATTCAATGGCCGCGAAGCCAGCCTTCCGGCAAGCAAGTTCTATTCCGCAACGCAGTACAAGAAGACCGGCGGCGGTACTGTCACTGTGGTATTCGGTATGACCACAGAAAGCATTCTCGTGAAGAGCCCCGCCAAGACCGTGAAGAAGGGGCAGAAGGTCGGGCATTCCTGGGGCGGTCGAAGTGTCGCCGACACGGGGGACTGCAGTGCCACCGGCTTCATGAAGTCGGACGGCTCCACGTACTACACGCCTCCGGTCAACCGGCTCTGCTGATCTAGGGGTGCACGCAGAATGCCTGATGCCTCTGCAACGCGCCGCCCGGTTTCTCTCCGGACGGCGCATCGGGTAGCAGGGAATTCATCGTCTGCGTGCACCCTTTCTTTGCCTCTCACCTCCGCTCACCTTGAGAGACACGTACGGTGATTGAAGCCTCCATCAACGCACTACCCGGCCTGGTCTCGCTATTCGTCGTTGCCACGGTGCTGCTTGGCCTGCCAGCGGCACTGATCGCCGGGGCAAAGAAAAAATCCATCGTTCTCTCACTGCTGTTCGCGGCAACGCTGGCCGGCATCCTCACCGTGACCATGACCCCGGGTAGCCGTGGCGTCGGGCAAGCCCAGGTATGCGACGCCGGCCTTCCCCTTGGTGCCTTCCTTACCTCTGAGTCGGCACAGTTGAACTTCTTGCTGTTCGTCCCGGTGTCGGTCACAGCGACCCTGCTCTTCCGTCGCCCCGTCAGCGTGGCTGCCGGCTCAGTAGCACTGGCCTTCTCCATCGAGCTTGCCCAGGCGTGGATTGCGGAGGGTCGTGCCTGTACTTACGACGACGTCACCGCGAACGCCATCGGAGGGGTCGGGGGTGTGCTCTGCACCACCGTGTACCTCTGGATAAAGAAGCGCCAAGCCCCATTCACTCTCAGGGACACCCTGTGGGGCACAGGAGTAGCCGCTGTCGCTGGCGCGGCACTCACAGCTGCCTTCCATTTCTCTATCACCACTGTTGACGGCGACGCGAGGCAGAACCAAGCCCAGCAGAAGTTCCGCGATACCGCTCAGCAGGACCAGTGGATGAACCGGACGGTTGCCAAAATCTATGGTCGGCAGACGGAAGTCACGGAAAGTGGAATCCAAGAACTGGGGCATGGGCGTTGGCGTCTCACTGCTAGTACAACGCGTGGTGAAATCTCTGCTCTCTGGCCGGACCGTAAGCTCGAAAGCGTGTGGTCAAAGAACAACAAGGATGATGGCGGAAACCTGACCGACGCGGAGATGAAGACAGCGGCAGAACGCTTCGCAAAAGAATGGTTCCCGGGCGAGCTGGCAGGATCTGAAGCGAAATTCAGGGCCGTCGCAGAGCAGCATGGAGCACATCTCCTTAACTATCGCCGCCATGTCGACGGGGTCATGATGCCGATGCGTCTGGACATCATCGTCACGACGTCAGGACGCATTATGGGAGTCGCGGCACTGACCACCACTGACCCCTCACTGCCAAAGGTGACGGTCACAAAGAAGGAAGCCGAGAGGCTGGCAGAAAAGGCATCGAAACAAACTGATGCAAGCCCTGTCTCACTGCTCGCCCGGCGAGTCAGTGGAAGCTGGCGACCTGTATGGATGATCGGCCTGAAGAGGCACGGTTCTGAGGAGAACACGGAAACAGTGTTCCTCGATGCAGTGACCGGAAAGCGAGTGCAGCCTCAGAAGCCCGAAGCGCCAATTCCTGGGCAGCCTGGCAAATCTAGCCTGCGATGACGGAACTTGCAGAGGGCTCAGCGCAGCTTGAATGCTGAACCTGCCAGCAGTGATTCAATGCTGCTGAAACTGAGCCCCCATCGCCCCGTTGATGTCCTTCAACCGGACAACAGCGGGGCTTCGTCGTGTCTGACGCCCCTGGCACGGGCCGCAACCGGCCCGGAGCGGGGGCCTCCGGGCCCGCCCGCACACCCGGGATCACCGCCCGCGGAGGATGTCCGAAAGACAGGGGGCATGCCCGCCGGTATCCCGGGCATGCGACGAATACCCCCCCACGGGTGTGGCACAACTAGGCGGCCGCCCGCTTCCCCCCTCCTTGAGCGGGCGGCTGCCAGCCACTCGTCCACAGAGGCCGCCCGGAACGCACGCCGCCCCCCCATGGCGTGCTCCGGACGGCCGTACGGACGTCCCGGGGCACCCGGTGAGGTGTTCCACACCGGCCCGGCACCAGCCCCCGGCAGGGGTCCGATAGCCTGACGGCCGGGTCTCTCGATACCAAGAGACCTCGATAGCCGGGCAGGGACACCCACCGCCAACCATGGTGGTCCAGGGGCTTGCCCCCGGAAAACACCGCGCAGGAGATCGCCATGACCCGCACTCCCGTCAATGTCACCGTCACCGGTGCAGCCGGCCAGATCGGTTACGCACTGCTCTTCCGCATCGCTTCCGGTCATCTGCTCGGCGCCGACGTGCCGGTGAAGCTGCGCCTTCTGGAGATCCCGCAGGGTCTGAAGGCCGCCGAGGGCACCGCCATGGAGCTCGACGACTGCGCCTTCCCGCTGCTGCAGGGCATCGACATCTCCGACGACCCGAACGTGGCCTTCGACGGCGCGAACGTCGCGCTGCTCGTCGGCGCCCGCCCCCGCACCAAGGGCATGGAGCGCGGCGACCTCCTGGAGGCCAACGGCGGCATCTTCAAGCCGCAGGGCAAGGCCATCAACGACCACGCCGCGGACGACATCAAGGTCCTGGTCGTCGGCAACCCCGCCAACACCAACGCGCTGATCGCCCAGGCCGCCGCGCCGGACGTCCCGCGCGAGCGCTTCACCGCGATGACCCGCCTCGACCACAACCGTGCGCTCTCGCAGCTCTCGAAGAAGACCGGCACCCCGGTCTCCGAGATCCGCAAGCTCACGATCTGGGGCAACCACTCCGCCACCCAGTACCCCGACATCTTCCACGCCGAGGTCGCGGGCAAGAACGCCGCCGAGGTCGTGGGCGACCAGAAGTGGCTGGCCGAGGACTTCATCCCGACCGTCGCCAAGCGCGGTGCGGCGATCATCGAGGCCCGTGGCGCCTCCTCCGCGGCCTCCGCCGCCAACGCCGCCATCGACCACGTCCACACCTGGGTCAACGGCACCGCCGCCGGCGACTGGACCTCGATGGGTATCCCCTCGGACGGCTCCTACGGCGTCCCGGAGGGCCTGATCTCCTCCTTCCCCGTCACCACCAAGGACGGCGCGTACGAGATCGTCCAGGGCCTGGACGTCAACGACTTCTCCCGTGAGCGCATCGACGCGTCGGTGCAGGAGCTGGCGGAGGAGCGCGAGGCCGTCCGCGGTCTCGGCCTCCTCGGCTGACCCACCGCCGCGGCCGCCCCGTCCGGGCGGCACCGCAGCCCCCCGAGCCCGCACGGCCCGCAACGGCCGTGCGGGCTCGGTCATGTGCGCTCGGCCCGCAGCTCGCTCTCGTCGGCCTCTTGTCCACCGTCCGCCGCCACCGGCAGCCGCGCACCCCGGCTGTCGGCGACGCGCAGCACATCGCCGAAGGACTGCGTGGTCGCCCGCAGCGCCAGCCGTAACGCGTGTTCCCCCGCCTTGCCGTCGTCCAGTACGGCCACCGCGCCCTTGAGCACCTCGGCACCGTCACACAACTGCTCCGCCTCGACCTCATCGGCCAGCCGCGACAGCACACCCCCGGCCCCGTCCGCCGACAGGAAGCACGGCTTCCCGCCCTCGCTCTCCCACGGCAGCAGGCGCAGCCCCGGCATGTGCGCGGGGACGGCATCCCGGTCGTAACTCATGCTCAATGACTCCCAGAGGTTGGTTGCGCGAGAACCCGGCGCAGTTGTCAGACCCACCCATTACGTTGGGTGTGTTCAGCGTTGCGCCCCGTAGTGCGGGTCGCAACGTCAGACGCGTGACACTCACCTTCTGGCACCAAGGGGGATGCGGTGAGCCGACGACGACGCAATGCAGAGAGTGGACCGGCAGCCACCAATGCCGCCGTGTTCGGGGAGGTGCTGAGGCACTTCCGGGAGGCGGCGGGCTTCACGCAGGAGGGCTTGTCGAACAAGATCCCGTGCGATCGCTCGCAGGTGGCCCGCGTGGAGGCGGGCACGCGCGTACCGCAGGACACCTTCGCCAAGCAGTGCGACGAGCTGCTGGGGACGGGCGGCGTGCTGCTGCGGCTGTGGGGGCGGATCGACTGGTATCCGGAGGTGCAGCATCCGGACTGGTTCGAGCGGCGGGCGGAGATGGACGCCAAGGCGGTGGCGCTGCGTGCCTATCAAGAGCAGGTCATCCCGGGTCTGTTGCAGACGCCGGACTACGCGCATGCGCTGTTCAGCCGTCGCATCACCAATGCCGAGAAGGTGGAGGAGCGAGTCCGGGCGCGACTGAGCCGACAGCAGCGCTTCCTGGCTGCCAACGGCCCGTTGTACGTGGCCGTTCTGGACGAGAGCTGTCTGCGCAACGTTGTGGGCGGCCCGGAGGTCATGCGGGACCAGTGTGCGCACCTGCTGAACGTCGGGCAGTACCCCAACATCCGCGTGCAGGTTGCCCCTGCCGACCGTGCCGAGCTTCGGCGGCCCAAAGCCTCCATGGCCCTGATCGCGCTGTCCGACGGGGCATGCTGGCTCTACTCGGAGTCGCTGGACCGTGGCCATTTCAACGACGATCCGGCCGTCTATGCCCGCCACGGCCAGACTTATGATGTGCTCAGGGCGGATGCTCTGTCAGCCCCCGAATCCGCCGCTCTGATCGGCGACTTCATGGAAGGGTACGGGGACCATGGACAAGCACCAGCTGAGCACAGCGATATGGATCAAGAGCAGCTACAGCCACGACGATGGCGGCGACTGCATCGAGGTGGCGCTCACCTGGATGAAGAGCAGCTACAGCGACCGCGACGGCGGGGACTGCATCGAAGTAGCCCCCGGTATCCCCGACGCCGTCCCCGTGCGTGACAGCAAGGACCCGTATGGGCCCGTGCTGGTCTTCCCGACGGGGGGCTGGTCGTCGTTCGTCGCGGCCCTCAAGGACGGCGAGTTCCCCGCGCCCGTCTGACCCCCGCAGGGAAGGCGCGCGGCCGGATGGTCCGCAGGTCGCGGAGCAACTTTGAGTTATCGCGCTGACACGGAACGCTCCGCTCGCTTATGCTGCGGCTTCGCACCGTCCTGTGCCCGGCCGCCGGCAGCTCGCTCGCCAACTCCGGCACCGAGGCGGCCAGTTGGTGTTTCGGGGGAGGATGATGACTCGGACGGATGTGCCCCGGCAGCAAGGAGAGCCCGACGGCCCGCCGCGGTCGGGCCGGCCACCGGAGGGCGCCGGGCCCCCGCCGCTCCCCCCGACCCCGCCGGGCGCCAGCGAGGCCACCCGGCTTCTGTGCGCCGGCACTTACCTGGACGACACCTTCCGCGACGCCGTCATCGACGAGCTGTACGTCCACGAGGAGCGGTTCGCCGCGCCCTCCCTGGGCATCGACGCCGCCCGGGTCCTGGCCCATGCGTTGCGCGCCCGGCGGCTGGAACTGGGCTGGGCGGCGGCGATCCTGCTGTTATGGAGCGCGGCCATCCCGTTGTCCGCGGGCCTCGTGGTGCTCTACCTGTTCCCCATCGTCCTGATGGCACTCGGCCGCGCCGTCCGCCGGGCACCGATTCCGCGCTGGCTCGCCGTGCTGTGCGCCTTCGTGCTGTGCTGGTACGGACGGCTGTCGCTGACGCTCTACTGCTTGTCGCTGCTGGTGGTGGCGTGCGGCGGGGCCAATGTGAACGTGGACTGGATGTTCTTGCCCCTCCCGGATGCCCTCAACCCCCTGACGAGCGGCGCCCCGGACGGCTCCGGCTCGTACGGCAGCCCGTCGTCGGAGGATGCCCTCAGCCAGGGAATGGGCGCCTCCGCACTCGGGGGCGGCATTGGCGTCACCACCCTGTTGCCGGTGTGGATCGCGCTGCTGCTGCCACTGGCGCTGGCTGTCATCGTCGCGCTGCAACGCGGCCAGTTCGCCCGTGCGCTGGCGCGCGAACTGTCCAGAGAGCGCTTCCCCGACGTCATGTCCGACCCTGCTGAACGGTCCCGGAGTCACCGCTCCCGGCGGCTGCGGGAGCGGGTGCGGGTCGAGCAGCACGGGCCGCTGGTGATGTACCGGGCCGCCCACCCGTTCTGCGGCGCCGGATACCCGTACAAGACCTGGTCGCTGGCGGTGGAGCTGAACCCCCGTGCGGACCGCGATCCCGAACCGTTGGACAACGGCGCCATCCTGGCCCGGATCATCCCGCTGGTGGCGGCGCTGCGGGTGCCGTCACCGCACGGTTCGCCGGGGGCGGCAGCGGTGCGCGACCGGCTGCGGGCGCTGGAGATCGACGAGTGCGTCTTCCTGCCGGCCGAGGGGCTGCCGACCCGCGCGGCGGCACCACACGCACCGGCGGAGTTCGAGGGGCACCGCGCGGCGGCGGTGGAGGAGGGCGGCGAGACCCGCCGGCACTTCCTGCGCATCCGGATCGGCGGCTGGGACGAGGGCATCGTCACCACGCTCTTCGTACGGGTGCACACGCAGGGCGGGATGCTGATGCTGGAGGTGGCACCGCATGTGCTGTTGCCGCTGCGGCAGCTCTTCCAGGACGCCGACCGGCTCGCCCACCAGTACCGGCACCACGACCGCTTCGGCAAGGCGGTGTGGGCGCTGTCCCACACCCCGCGCTCCGCCGGAAATGCCCCCCTCACGCTGCTGCGCGGCCTGCTGCCGAGCTGGCAGCTGGGCACCGCGGGACATGGTGTGGCGCTCCCCGAAGGCCCCGGTGCCTCCGTACGCGAGCTGGGTTCGTTCGGTGAGTCGTCGCTCTTCCAGGACATGGACGTCGCCCGCTATCTGGGGACCGTTCAGCAGCGGGTGGTGGCCGGGGTGACCACGGCGCTGCGCGAGGCGGGCTATCAGACCGCCGAGTTCGAGCAGCGGGTGGTGCATGTCGCCGAGGGCGGCGTCTACATCGAGTCCGCACAGGGCGCCGTCGGCGTCGGCGACCACAACACGATCACCCACAACACGCCCCATCGCGACTCCGATTAGAAGGGAAGTACCCAGCGTGGCAACGGCTGACGAGCGCGGCAACGGCATCCACATCGGCAGCGTCCGGGGTGCCTTCGCCATCGGCGACCACAACACCGTGACTCATTACGAGGGCGGGTCCACCCCCGCGGACCCGGCGCAGGAGGAGCTGCTGCGCGCCGTCCGGGCGCTGCGCGACGATCTGTCCCGGGCGGTGGAGAGCCCGCAGATCACGGCCCTGAGCGGGGAACTCGCCGAGACCGAGACGGAGATCGCGGACCGCGGCGCGGCGGGTCCCGGCCGGCTGGCGCGGCTCCGTACGGCGCTGGCCGACGCCGGTGCCGTGGTGGGCCTGCTGGCCTCCGGTGCCGCGGTGAGCCAGGCGGTCGCGGCCCTGGCGGGAGGCTGACCATGACGCGCGGCGGCCAGGCCCGCTGGAACAACGAGACCCAGCGCTGGGAGGACGGCACCCCACCACCCGCGCCCTACACGGGCCCGATGCCGCCCCGGCCGTCCTTCACACCGCCGGCGGGCGGGGCTGCGACGGGCGGCGCCACCGCGGGTGGGACGCCGACCGACGGGGCAACGACGGGCACCCCGCCGCCGTCGGCTACGCCACCGGCCGACGGGCCGCCGTCGAGCACGTCCCCGACCGACGCACCCCCGGCAGAGGCCGCCCCACACACCACGTATCCCTACCCGCACCCCAGCGCGCATCCCGGCTCCTTACCGGACCCCGCCGCCCACCCGTACACCACCGACTCGTACCTCACTCCCGAATCAGGCGTCGCCTACGACCCCGGTGCCCGGCGCCGCACGGGACTGGTCGCCGGTGTCGCGGTGGCCGTGATCGCGGCGGCCGTCGGCGGCGGCTATCTGCTCTGGGGGCACGGCGACGATCCGGCCTCCGCCCGGCCGCCGGCTCCCACCAAGTCCTCCGCCCCGTCCCGTGCGGCCACCGGCCCGGCCACCGGCGCCCCGGACCGCATCACGCCCGCCCCGACCCTCTCCGAGCTGCCGGACGGCTACCGCCTCGCCCACGACAAGAAGGGCTTCACCTTGGCGGTGCCCGGCACCTGGACGCGCAGCGAACGCAAGACCGGGGTGTTCTACACCGCCCCGGACGACCGCGGACTGCTGCAGATCTTTGAGATCACCGATCCCGAGATCACCCCGCGCGAGGCGCTCCGGCTGGCATCGCAGGACCGGTCCGGCAAACCCGGCTACAAGGAGATCAGCCTCGAACCGCTGGGTTTCCCGGGACCGGGCATAGACGCCAACCAACTGGTCTACGCCTATGACAGCGAGCGCCTCGGCACCCGCGTGAAGGTCGTCGACTGTGCCTTCACCGCCGCCGACGGCCGCCAGTTCGCGGTGCTGGTCCTGGGCACCGAGGACGACTGGCCGGAGCAGGAGTGGACCCAGGAGATCGCGCTGCGGAGCTTCGTTCCCCACACCTGAGCGGTCCGCAGGGCCCGAGCGGTGCGCCGCTCGGGCCGCTACCCGGGCAGTTCCGTGCGCTCCCACCACTCGTAGACGGGCAGCGGCCCCTCGGAGGTGTGCTGCTGCCGGCTGGTGGCCCGGAAGTGTTCGTAGCCGTTACGGAACGGGATCTTCAGCTCGCTCCCGGGCGGATCGACCGGCACGATCCGCGCCGGAAGCTCCTCGGGGCCGCCTTCGAGCACTGCCTTCGCCGCTGTGTCAGCCATGCCTGCATTGTCTTCCGGCCCGCAGGCCGGGGCCCCTCCGGTTCGGCAGCGCGGGTGACGGGCGGGGTCAGTCGCGGGGGAAGTCGTCGGTGGAGAAGGTGAGGCTGACGACGGTGTGGGTGAGGTCGACGGGCGTGCCGTAGGCGATGGTGGTGTCGATCTTGTAATCGCCGTCCTGCGGATCGGTGAAGACGCGGCACCGGCCCAGATAGGGGTCGGCGATCAGGTAGACCGGGACCTCGGCGAGCGCGTAGGCCGTCTTCTTGGGGCCGTAGTCGTTCTTGCCGGTGCTCTGGGAAATCACCTCGGCGACGAACTCGATGTCCTGATAGCGCGGGCGGCCCTTGTCGTCTTTGGTGGCGTTCTCGGCCAGCGCCACCACGTCGGAGGCGAACCCGTTCAGATGGCCGGGAAAGTCGACGCGTACGTCGGACAGAACGCGCTTCCTCGGATACCGAGTACGGAGCTGTTCGTAGATGTCAGCGATGGTCTCCCAGTGCGTGCCCCGCTGCGGCGCCATGTAGATGGTCCCCTCGACGATCTCAGCCTTGTAGCCCTCGGGGATGTGCATCTGCTCGAACATGTCGTCCAGCTCGCTACTGCTGACCATCTCGGTCCCGTCGGTCTCGATCGTCTCGGTCCGGTCAAGGCTGATAGTCATCGTGCCGCTCCTCCCCGCCGCCCGCGCGCCGCGGGCAGCCGCACGGTTCAACGATACGTATGTACGAACGGTTACGAACCGCAGGCGCGGGGCGGGTGCGCGTCAGGCGCTCTGTGACCCCTGGAGCTGGTTCTCGAGTACCGAGATGTCGGCGGTGTCGCCGGGGGCGGGCGTCTTGGTGGAGACCGGGGTGTCGTAGTCGCTCAGGAGGATGGTGCCGGTCTGGTGGTCGACCTCGGCGGTGAGTTTGACGGGGTAGTGCTTGCCGTCGATGGCCACGTAGAGGGTCTGGACGGCGCCCTGGGCCTTCTTGACGACGGGGAGGACGCGGGTGCCCTCGTGGGTGGTCGGGCGGCCCTTGGTGAGGGTGGGGGTTGCCGAGGGGGAGGGGGCGCCGGAGGGCGGGTTCTCGGGGGGTACCGCGGTCTTCTGGAACGCGGTGAGGTCGCAGGCCGCGGAGAGGTTGCCCAGGAAGGCGTCCTTGGTGGTGCCGTGCAGGAAGGTGTCCTTGTATTTCTCGGCGGCCTCCTGGCCCTCGTTCCCGGGCAGCTGGCTCTTCCAGAAGGCCGCGTCCGGCTTCATCCAGACCTGGTTTCCGCGTTTGACCAGCTCGATGCGGCCGAGTGAGCCCTTGCTGATGGCGCCGGTGCAGTTGCCGGCGCGGTCGAGGGTGAGGTCGAGTTTCGTGGGATCGGCACTGGTCTGGGTACGCAACCGCAGGGATTTCGCGGCGACCAGCTGGTGCAGGGAATCGTCGGATATCTGCTGGGCCGATTTGTTCGCGAGGTCGCCCTCGCCGCCGTCCGGGTCCTCGGCCGCCGCGGCCCCGGTGCAGACGGGCCCGACGATCAGGGCCGCGCCGCAGGTCAGGGCGGCGGTGGCGGTGGCGGCACGCCGTCTGGTGGTCATCTGGGTACCTCCGGTCCCGAGGGGAAATACGGCCTGGGACATACGGCTATTCAGGGTACGTTCCGGGACATTCGGCCGCACATTCAGTGAGTCGAGTCACTTTCCATGAACGTTTGGGCATAGGTCCGCCGCTTGGGGGGAGGGGTCCACGTTGCTGGTGACGCCAGTGGTTGCACCAGTGGGAACGAGATCGGTAACCGGAAGGCAGAACGACGTGTCGGCAATCGAGACCATTCACGTAGACGGGGTGTGGCAGGCCGCCGCATCCGGCGACACGCGGGAGGTCCTCGACCCCGCCGACGCGACGACGCTCCAGCTGGTGGCCGAGGGCGGTGCCGAGGACGCCGACGCTGCGGTCGCGGCCGCCCGCCGGGCCTTCGACCAGGGCGACTGGCCCCGCACGGCCGTCGCCGAGCGCTCCGCGCTGCTCCGCCGGGTCGCCGACCTGCTGCAGCGCGACCGTGAGGTCATCGCCCTCATCGAGAGCCGGGACACCGGCAAGACGCTGGAGGAGGGCCGGGTCGACGTCGACGACGTCACCAACGCCTTCCGGTACTTCGCCGACGTGGTGATGAACGAGAGCGGCGGCCGGGTCGTCGACGCCGGCTCGCCGGACGTGCACAGCGTGGTCGTGCACGAGCCGGTCGGTGTCTGCTCGCTCATCACGCCGTGGAACTACCCGCTGCTCCAGGCGAGTTGGAAGATCGCGCCGGCCCTCGCGGCCGGCAACACCTTTGTGATCAAGCCCAGCGAGGTCACCCCGCTGTCGACCGTGCACCTGGTCAAGCTGCTGGTCGAGGCCGGGCTGCCGGCCGGGGTCGCCAACATCGTCACCGGTGCGGGCCTCCCGGTGGGCCAGCGGCTCGCCGAGCACCCCGACGTCGACCTGTTCTCCTTCACCGGTGGCCTGGTCAGCGGCACGAAGGCGGGCGCGGCCGCGGTCTCCGGCGCCAAGAAGATCGCCCTGGAGCTGGGCGGCAAGAACCCCAACGTGGTCTTCGCCGACGCGTGCGCCACGGAAGAGGGCTTCGACACCGCCGTCGACCAGGCACTGAACGCCGCGTTCATCCACAGCGGCCAGGTCTGCTCGGCCGGTGCCCGGCTGATCATCGAGGAGTCGGTGCGCGACCGCTTCGTCTCCGAGCTGGCCCGCCGCGCCGAGAAGATCAAGCTCGGCCGGGGCACCGAGGACGGTGTCGAGTGCGGTCCGCTGGTCTCCCAGCAGCAGCTCGACAAGGTCGAGGCGTATGTCGCCTCCGCCCTGGCCGAGGGCGCGCAGCTGCGCTGCGGCGGTGCCCGGCCCGAGCCGTCCGACGTCCGCCCGGCCACCGGCTACTTCTACGCGCCGACCGTGCTCGACGGCTGCCACCGCGAGATGAAGGTGGTCCGTGAGGAGACCTTCGGCCCGATCCTGACGGTGGAGACCTTCACCACCGAGGACGAGGCCGTGGCGCTCGCCAACGACACCGAGTACGGCCTGGCCGGTGCCGTCTTCTCGGGCGACACCGCGCGCGCCCGCCGGGTCGCCGCCCGGCTGCGGCACGGCACGGTCTGGATCAACGACTACCACCCCTACCTCCCGCAGGCGGAGTGGGGCGGCTTCGGCAAGTCCGGCATCGGACGGGAACTGGGTCCCACGGGTCTGGACGAGTACCGCGAGAGCAAGCACATTTACGAAAACCTCCGGCCGGAGCCGGTGCGCTGGTTCGCGGGCTGACACCCGCCCCTGTCACAGCACCACCCGCACCACGCACGTTGTAAGAAGGAGCACCCCCAATGCCTGTGTATGACTATGTCGTAGTCGGCGGCGGCACCGCCGGTTCCGTCATCGCCTCCCGCCTCACCGAGGACCCGGACGTCACGGTCGCCGTCATCGAGGGCGGTCCCTCCGACATCGACCGTGAGGACGTGCTGACGCTGCGCAAGTGGCTCGGCCTGCTCGGCGGTGACCTCGACTACGAGTACACGACCACCGAGCAGCCGCGCGGCAACTCGCACATCCTGCACAGCCGCGCCAAGGTGCTCGGCGGGTGCTCCTCGCACAACACCCTGATCTCCTTCAAGCCGCTGCCCTCCGACTGGGACGAGTGGGAAGAGGCCGGCGCGGCCGGCTGGGGCGCCAAGGCGATGGACCCCTACTTCGGCAAGCTGCGCAACAACATCGTGCGGGTGGCGAAGAAGGACCAGAACCAGATCGCCACCGACTGGATCGAGGCCACCAAGACGGCCCTCGGCGTCCCCGAGGTCGTCGGCTTCAACGACAAGCCCTTCGACGAGGGCGTCGGCTTCTTCGACCTCTCCTACCACCCGGAGAACAACAAGCGCTCCTCCGCCTCCGTCGCCTACCTCCACCCGCACATGGAGGCCGGCGACCGCCCCAACCTCCACCTGATGCTGGAGACCTGGGCCACCAAGCTGGAGCTGGACGGCACGACCGCCAAGGGCGTCCACGTCCGGACGAAGGACGGCGCGGAGGTCTACGTCGAGGCCGCCCGCGAGGTGCTGGTCTGCGCCGGCGCCGTCGACACCCCGCGGCTGCTGATGCACTCCGGCATCGGGCCGAAGAAGGACCTGGAAGCGCTGGGTCTGCCCTGCGTGCTCGACCTGCCGGGCGTCGGGGAGAACCTCATCGACCACCCCGAGTCGGTGATCGTCTGGGAGACCAACGGACCGCTCCCGGGCAACTCCGCGATGGACTCCGACGCGGGCCTGTTCGTCAAGCGGGACCCGGAGCACAAGGGCCCCGACCTGATGTTCCACTTCTACCAGATCCCGTTCACCGACAACCCCGAGCGACTGGGCTACGAGCGCCCCGAGCACGGCGTGTCGATGACGCCGAACATCCCCAAGTCCCGCTCCCGCGGCCGGCTCTACCTCACCTCCGCCGATCCCGAGGCCAAGCCCGCCCTCGACTTCAAGTACTTCGAGGACGAGGGTGACTACGACGGTCAGACCCTCGTCGACGGCGTCAAGCTGGCCCGCAAGGTCGCCCAGGCCGAGCCGTTCAAGAAGTGGCTCAAGCGGGAGGTCTTCCCCGGCCCCGAGGTCACCGACGACGCGGAGATCAGCGAGCTGGTGCGCAAGGCGGCACACACCGTCTACCACCCGGCCGGTACCTGCAAGATGGGCGCCGCCGACGACCAGCTGGCCGTCGTCGACCCCGAGTTGAAGATCCGCGGACTGGCCGGCATCCGTATCGCCGACGCCTCCGTCTTCCCGACGATGCCCGCGGTCAACCCCATGCTGGGTGTGCTCATGGTGGGGGAGAAGTGCGCCGAACTGCTCCAGAAGGCTCCGACCCAAGGAGGTGATGCGTGATGGCTACCACCTCCGCCGGCGCATCCGAGATACCCAACGCCCGCACGTCCGAGGACACCTCCGCCGCCGAGGCGTCCGACGGCCGTGAGGTCGTGTTCTCCGTCCGCAACCTCTGGAAGGTCTTCGGCCCCAAAGCCGAGCGCATCCCCGAGGACTCCTCCGTCGCCGAACTGAACGCCCAGGAACTGCGCGAGAAGACCGGCTGTGTGGCCGCCGTCCGCGATGTCTCCTTCGACGTCCACAAGGGCGAGGTCTTCGTCGTCATGGGCCTGTCCGGCTCCGGCAAGTCCACCCTCGTGCGGTGTCTGACCCGGCTGATCGAGCCGACCAGCGGTGCGCTGGAGATGGACGGCGAGGACGTCCGCGCCATGGACCGCACCACGCTGCGCGAACTGCGCCGCCGCCGCGCCGCCATGGTCTTCCAGCACTTCGGCCTGCTGCCGCACCGCACCGTCGTCGACAACGTCGCCTACGGCCTGGAGATCCAGGGCGTCAGCAAGTCGGAGCGCCGCGAGAAGGCCAACGAGATGGTCGACAAGGTCGGCCTGGCCGGGCTGGAGAAGCGCCGCCCCGGGCAGCTCTCCGGCGGTCAGCAGCAGCGCGTCGGCCTGGCCCGCGCGCTCGCCGTGGACCCCGAGGTGCTGCTCTTCGACGAGCCGTTCAGCGCCCTCGACCCGCTCATCCGCCGCGACATGCAGGAAGAGGTCGTCCGCCTGCACCGCGAGGAGGGCCGGACGATGGTCTTCATCACCCACGACCTGAGCGAGGCGCTGCGCCTGGGCGACCGGATCGCCCTGATGCGCGACGGCAAGATCGTCCAGCTCGGGACCCCCGAGGAGATCGTCGGCTCCCCGGCCGACGACTACGTCCGCGACTTCGTCCGGGACGTGCCGCGCGAGCAGGTGCTGACCGTGCGCCGCGCGATGCGCCCGGCCGAGGACGGCGAGGCCGACCAGGGCCCCGCGCTGAGCCCCGACACCCTGATCTCCGACGCCATCGAGGCGGTCGCCCGCTCCGGCGGCGCGGCCCGGGTCGTCGACGGCAAGCGCTGCCTGGGCATCGTCGACAGCACCTGTCTGCTGAACGTGGTCGCCCGGCTCGACAGCCCGCAGCAGGACGAGGTGGCCGCCTGATGTACACCGCGACCACCCGCGACGGCGCCCTCCGCGCCGTCGGCTCCAGAGCTCCCGCCGCCACTCCCCGCACCCGGCTGCGCGCCTCCTGGCTGCGCCACTGGCGTGAGGCCCAGCGCTGCGCCGCGCTGAACGTGCCCACGGGCACCGTGAAGCGGGGGCGCGCATGAGTTTCTTCAGCACGCCTCCCATGGCGACCCGCCCGCTGAGCGACGCCATGCGGCCCGGCCCCCTCCGGGCCGTGCTGCAGCTCCGCGCCGTGAGCAAGCTCCTGGTGCTCGTGCTCGCCGCGGCGGTCCTCGTCCCGCTGCTGCAGATCAAGTTCGGCGCCACCTGGCCGTCGGCGCTGACCGTCGACGTCTCCGGCCCGCTGGACAAGACCAGCGACTGGATCATCGACAACCGCGACAGCCACCCGCTGTTCGTCTACTTCCTCGGTCACCTCAGCAACGCCGTGGTGGTCTCCGTACGCGGCGTCTACCTGCTGCTGCTCGCCCTCGGCTGGACGGGTGTGACGGCCGGTGTGACGCTGATCGCCTGGCGCGTGGCCGGTGTCCGTATCGCCGCCACCGCACTGATCTCCTTCCTGGTCAGCGGGCTGCTCGGGATGTGGGTCCCCACCATGCAGACGTTCGCGCTGATGGTCGTGGCGGTCGTCGTCTCGGTCGTGGTCGGCGCGCTGCTGGGCCTGGCGGGCGGTCTCTCCGAGCGCCTGTTCCGCATCCTCCGCCCGGTCCTGGACACCATGCAGGTCCTGCCGGCCTTCGCCTACCTCCTCCCCGTCGTGCTGGTCTTCGGCATCGGCGTCCCGGCCGCCCTGCTGGCCACGGTCATCTACGCGGCTCCGCCGATGGCGCGGCTCACCGCGCTCGGTCTGCGCGGTGCCGACGCGGGTGTCCTGGAGGCCGTCTCCTCGCTCGGCGCCACCAGCCGGCAGCGGCTGCTGACCGCCCGTCTGCCGCTGGCCCGCAAGGAACTCCTCCTCGGCGTCAACCAGACGATCATGATGGCGCTGGGCATGGTCGTGATCGCCTCGATGATCGGCGCCGCCGGTCTCGGTGACCGCGTCTACCAGGCCCTGGCCTCGGTGGACGTCGGCGCCGCGCTCGCCGCCGCGATCCCGATCGTGCTGCTGGCCATCGTCATGGACCGCACCACCGCGGCGGCCGGTGAACGGCTCGGTGCCGACACCGCCGCCACCGGCCCGAAGTGGCTGCGCGGCTGGCAGGCCTGGACCGGCATCGCCGTGGTCACCGCCGCCTTCGCCCTGGCCGGGCGGCTCAGCGGCTCGCTGGTCTGGCCGGGCGCCTGGGCCGTGGATGTGGCCCGCCCGGTCAACGACTTCAAGGAGTGGATGGTCGACCACCTCTACTCCGGCATCCCGGTCATCGGCGGCACCGCCGACTGGGCCGCGCACTTCACCGACTGGGTCCTCAACCCGCTGCGTGACGGTCTGACCGCGCTGCCCTGGTACGCCATGCTGTTCATCGTCGCCGCGCTGGCCTGGCTCATCGGCACCTGGCGCACCGCCCTGACCGCCGTCCTCGCGATGGCCGCCATCGGCGTCCTGGGCGTCTGGAAGCCGTCGATGAACACCCTGTCCCAGGTGCTCGCCGCCCTCGCGGTGACCCTGGTGCTGGGCTTCGGCATCGGCGTCCTGGCGGCGGGCAGCAAGCGCTTCGAGGCGATCCTGCGCCCGGTCCTGGACGTCATGCAGACCATGCCGCAGTTCGTGTACCTGATCCCGGTCGTCGCGCTGTTCGCCGTGGGCCGCGCCCCGGCCGCCGCCGCTGCCGTGGTCTACGCCCTGCCGGCCGTCATCCGCATCACCACCCAGGGCCTGCGCCAGGTGAGCCCGGCCGCGATGGAGTCCGCCCACTCGCTGGGCGCCACCCGCTGGCAGATCCTGCGCCAGGTCCAGCTCCCGCTGGCCCGGCCCTCGCTGCTGCTGGCCGTCAACCAGGGCGTGGTCATGGTCCTCGCCGTCGTCATCATCGGCGGTCTGGTCGGCGGCGGTGCCCTCGGCTACGACGTCGTCACCGGCCTCGCCACCGGAGACCTGGGCCTCGGCCTGGTCGCGGGTGTGGCCATCGTGTGCCTGGGCCTGATGCTCGACCGGGTCACCCAGCCCACGGAACGCCGTACGGCGGGGAAGGGAGCCTGACCATGTCCCGTAAGCGCACCATGATCATCGGGACGGCCGCGCTGGCCGGCACGGCGGTCCTCTCACTCTCCCTGTCGGCCTGCGGCAAGGCCGACATGACCAAGCAGGCCTCGCCGTTCGCGGCGGCCAAGGGCTCCAAGTCGGTCACCCTGTCGGTGCAGACCTGGGTCGGCGCCCAGTCCAACGTCGCGGTCGCCAAGTACCTGCTCGAACACAAGATGGGCTACCACGTCGACACCGTCCAGGTGGACGAGATCCCCGCCTGGGACGCCCTCAGCCAGGGCCGGGTCGACGCGATCCTGGAGGACTGGGGCCACCCGGAGCAGGAGCAGCGGTACGTCAAGGACAAGAAGACGATCACCGCGGGCGGCGGCAACGGCGTCACCGGGCACATCGGCTGGTACGTCCCCAAGTACTGGGCCGACAAGCACCCCGAGGTCAAGAACTGGAAGAACCTCAACAAGTTCGCCGACCAGCTCAAGACCTCGGAGAGCGGCAACAAGGGCCAGCTGATGGACGGTTCGCCGTCCTACGTCACCAACGACAAGGCGCTGGTGAAGAACCTCAAGCTCGACTACGAGGTCGTCTTCGCGGGCTCCGAGGCGGCGCAGATCACCCAGATCCAGCAGTTCGCCAAGGAGAAGAAGCCCTTCCTGACGTACTGGTACGAGCCGCAGTGGCTCTTCAACCAGGTGCCGATGGTGGAGGTCAAGCTCCCCAAGTACACCGACGCCTGTGCGGAGAAGGGCGCCAAGGACCCCGAGTCCATCGACTGCGCCTATCCGACGACGCCGCTCCAGAAGTACTTCAACACGGAGTTCGCCAAGAAGGGCGGCAGCGCCTCGGCGTTCCTGAAGCACTTCAAGTGGACCAAGGACGACCAGAACGAGGTCTCCGAGTCCATCGCCTCGGGCGGCCTGTCCGCCGACGAGGCGGCGAAGCGCTGGGTGGAGAAGCACCCGGACGTGTGGAAGAAGTGGCTGCCCAAGAAGTAGCCGCCTGACGGGCCACGCGGGAACTCGCGGGCAGTCGCACCACGGGTGCGGCTGCCCGCGAGCGCGTTCCCGGCCCCCGCGCGCCGGATTCCCACCCGTTCGGGTGGCGGGCGGTCAACCACCGCACGGCGCGACGGGCGGCGCAGAAGGCTGGGCAGCCGTCACCGACGAAAGGCGCCCGTGATGCCGCTGCCGCCGAAGTGCCCCACGCCCGACTGCGACGACTGGCTGTGGAAGGACACCGCCCACACCAGTACCGACTGGGACAACTGGCGCTGGTGGTGCTGCCGGTGCCGCAACCAGTGGTACCCCACGGCCGACCAGCTCAAGGAGTACCGCTACGGCACGGGCCGCCCCGGCCCGGTGCACGGGGACCCGCGGGCGGCCCGGCGGTGACCGGGGTGCTGAGCAGTGGCGCGGCCGTGGTGCGGGCCGCTCGCGCGGGGACGCTGCTCGTCGCCTGCCTCGCGCTCGCCTCGTGTGGCGGCGGCGACGGTGACGGCGAGAGGGCCGACGCACAGGGCAGGGTCACGGTCGTCTACCAGGACGACGCGATTCCGCCGAAGGACCGTCCGGCCGTGGCGGTGATCCGGAAGTCCCGCGTACTGGAACAGGTCGCCGACTGGGTGAACACCTCGGTCGCCCTCCCGCACGACCTGGTCGTGCGCGTCACCGGCAAGGTCCCGCCGGGCGTCACGGACGCGGTCACCCAGCCCGACGGCCGGACGATCTTCGTGCCCCCGTCGTTCCTGACGCAGCTCGAAGAGGTCAGCGGCAAGGTGGCCAAGACCGTCAGGCGTCCGGCCCTGTTCCCCGAGGACCGGTACAACGCCGACGACCTGACCGCGCAGTCGGCCCAGTTCGTCTTCGGCCACGAGATGGGCCATGCCCTGCAGCGCCAGCTGCTGCTGGCCAACCTCGGCCTGGAGGAGGACGCCGCCGACGGCTTCGCGTCGTTCTACACCGTCAACGAGGTCGGCCCCGGTCCCTCGCTGGCCGCCGCCCTCCTCTTCGACGAACTCGCCCGCGAGGAGGGCGGGCTGACGCTGGAAGGGCTGTCGAGCGACCACCCCGTCACCCAGCAGCGTGTCTTCACCTTCCTCTGCTACCTGGACGGCAGCGACCCGAAGCGGTTCGACAAACCCCTGGTCGGTACGGGGTACCTGCCGAAGACCCGCGCCCCGTTGTGCCCGCAGGCCTGGGCGATGCTGGACTACGGCTGGTGGACCCAGCTCGCACCGCATTTCCGCACGGCGTTCAGGGACCAGGGGGACGAGGCGCAGCGGCACGCGCACGACCGGCTGATCGCGGAGACCAAGGCCCTCGGGAAGAAGCTCGACGAGATCCGCAGCGCGCAGTGAGCTGACCGGAAGCGGGGCCGGGGCCCTGCTTCCGGCCACGTGCATGACCTCCGGGCCGCCGCGTGGCGGCCCGGCAACTCCGCGTCGCCCGGGGCGAATCGGCGCGGCGTGAGGCGCTCTGTGCGGAGCGGGGGGGGACCGGCGAAGGCGACATTGCGTACGTCCCGTCCTGATTGCGTACGTCCCGTCCTCGGGTGCGCCGTACGGTCGGGACCTGGGTGCCCGGTGGTCCCGGCGTGGCGGCATAGTAGGGCGCAGCCCGACGAGGGACATGACAATTCACGGCGGCGCGGCGCGGTGCGCCCCGCGCCGCCCCGTACCGGGGGGAAGTCCGCTCCATGCCATCCATCCGCCGCTCCACCGCCGCGGCCGCGGCACTCGTCGCACTGCTCGCGGGCACGGTCTCCGCCTGCGGCCCCGACGACCAGGCCGCCGGCAGTGCGGCCGCCGACCCGAAGGACCGGGCCGACGGGGGCCTCAAGCTCCCCAAGGGCGCGCCGACCAGCCTGGACGACCTGAAGAAGTGGAAGGACGGCGGCTGGCAGGACTGGGACAAGTGGGCCCGCGACGCCAAGGACTTCGCCAACCCGGTCATCAAGGACCACTGGAAGTCGGACCGGCTGGCCAAGGCGAGGACCTCGCCGGAGATCGGCGTCAACGCCACCGGCACGGGCAGCGAGTTCGACGGCACCGACCCCGAACCGCAGCCGGTCACCGCCAAGCAGGTCGCCCGCCCGTACCACCAGCACATGGCCCCGGTCGGCAAGATCTTCTTCGACAGCCCGAAGGGCCCGATGGTCTGCTCCGGCACGATCGTCGAGGACCCGGCGCACCCCGGCAAGTCCAACCTGGTGTGGACCGCGGGGCACTGTGTGCACTCCGGCAAGAAGGGCGGCTGGATGCGCAACATCGTCTTCGTGCCGTCCTACAACGACAACGGCGTGCCGATGAACCAGGTCAACAGCACGCCGACCCAGCAGGTCACCCCGTACGGCCGCTTCTGGGCCGACTGGATCACCACGTCCGGTGAGTGGATCAACATGGGCAGCGAGGAGTCCGGCAACGGCGGCTCCGCCTACGACTTCGCCGTCCTGCACGTGAAGCCGGAGAACGGCGGCGGCAAGTCGCTCCAGGAGACCGTCGGCAACGCCGCCCGCGTCTCGTTCAACGCCCCCTCGGCGAACCGGATCAGCTCCCTCGACGCCTTCGGCTACCCGGCCGCGCCCCCCTACGACGGCGCCCGCATGATGAACTGCCCCGCCCGCCCCGGCCGCCTCGTCATGCAGCAGGGCACCCCCGCCATGAACCGCATAGGCTGCACCATGACCGGCGGCACCTCCGGCGGCGGCTGGTTCGTCAACCGCGGCGGCAAGCTGACCCTGGTGTCCAACACCTCGATCAGCTCCAACGCCCACACCTGGCTGGCCGGCCCCCACCTGGGCCCCGAGGCCCAGCGCATCTTCACCAACATCAGCCAGAAGTTCGCGAACCAGTAGGAGCCGCGGAGGCGGGGGCAGTCGTGGAGGCGGGGGCCTCGGGTGCCCCGCCCACGTCCGCTACTCCCCAGGCGGCAGCGCCCGGCACAGTGCCTCCAGGGCGCCGGGGAAGGCGCTGTCGCTGGGCGTCGCATAGCCGACGACCAGGCCGTGGTGGGGCGGCATGGTGGCCTCCGGGTGGCGGTAGGCGGACAGGCCGTCGAGGGCCAGGCCCTGCCAGCGGGCCGCGCGCAGGGCCGCCTGTTCGTCCGGCTCGCCCGATCCGTCGGGGAGTTGGAGTACGGCGTGCAGGCCGGCGGCGATGCCGGTGACGGTGAGGTGTGGGGCGTGGGTGGCCACCGCGTCGATCAGCTGGTCGCGGCGTCTGCGGTAGCGCTGGCGCATCCGGCGGATGTGCCGGTCGTAGGCGCCGTGGGTGAGGAACTCGGCCAGGGTGAGCTGATCGGTGACGCCCGCCCAGGCCTCCCGCTCGCCCTTGGCGGCCAGTACGGCGTCGACGAGGCGGTCGGGGAGCACCATCCAGCCCAGGCGCAGCGCGGGGGAGAGGCTCTTGCTGACCGAGCCGATGTGGAGGACGCGCTCCGGGTCCAGGCCCTGGAGGGCGCCGACGGGCTTGCGGTCGTAGCGGAATTCGCCGTCGTAGTCGTCTTCGAGGACGTAACCGCCGCTCTCCCGGGCCCAGTTGATGACCTCGGCGCGGCGGTCGGGGTGCAGCGGCACGCCGAGGGGGAACTGGTGCGCGGGGGTGAGCAGGACCGCCTTCGTCTCCGTGGAGGAGGTCAACTGTGCGGGGCTGGCGCCGTGTTCGTCGAGGGCTAGGGGGTGGGTGGGGACGCCGGCCGTGGTCAGGAGGTGGCGGTGGAAGGCGAGGCCGTAGGACTCGACGGCGAGGGGGCCGGGGAGCACGGCGGGCAGCAGCAGGCGCAGCGCGTGGGCGAAGCCCGAGCAGATCACCAGGCGTTCGGGATCGGTGCGGACGCCGCGGGTGCGGGCCAGGTAGTCGGTGAGGGCGCGGCGCAGTTCGGGGCGGCCCCGGGGGTCGCCGGGGCCGAAGGCGTCGTGCGGGGCGGCGGTCAGTGCGCGGCGGGCGGCGGCGAGCCAGGCGGTGCGCGGGAAGGACGCGGCGTCCGGCTGCCCCTGGAGGAGGTTGTGCGCGGGGCGGCTCACCGGGGTGCGGGCGGCCGGGGACCGGGTGGGCGTCAGCGGTTGCGCGCGGGGGGCGACGCGGGTGCCGGAGCCCTGGCGGGCGCTGAGCCAGCCCTCGGCGACCAGCTCGGCGTAGGCGTCGGCGACGGTGTTCCGGGCGAGGCCCAGGTCGGCGGCGAGCGAACGGTAGGGCGGCAGCCGGGTCCCGGGGGTGAGCCGGCCGGACCGTACGGCGTCCCGCAGCGCCCGGATGAGGGCGGCGCGGCGGCTGCCGGGCCCGGTCAGCTCCAGATGCAGATCGGCGCCCGGGCTCTCCGCGGGATTGACCCATGATTCCGGCATGGAAATGCACCCTACAGCCGGTCTCCTGCTCTTCTAGATTCAAGGCATGACGAATGAAGCGCAGGTCAACGGTTCCCAGAGCAACGCCCCCCACAGCAGCGCCCCTCAGGACGGCGACCCTCGGGCCGACGCGGCGAACGGGGCGGCGGTCCGCAGTCAGCGGGTCAATTTCGCGAAGGCCGCGCCGAAGGCGTTCAGGGCGCTGATCGGGTTCGACGCCGCAGCCCGCGAGGGCCTGGACCCGGCCCTCGTGGAGCTGGTCCAGATCCGTTCCTCGCAGCTCAACAAGTGCGCGTACTGCCTGCACATGCACACCACCGACGCCCGCAAGGCCGGTGAGAGCGAGGAGCGGCTGCACATGGTCGCGGTCTGGGAGGAGGCCGCGCACTTCTTCACCCCGAAGGAGCGGGCGGCCCTCGCCCTCACGGAGGCCGTGACCCTGGTGGCGCAGGGTGGCGTACCGGACGCGGTCTATCAGCGGGCCGCCGCCCACTTCGACGAGGCCGAACTGGCCCAGCTGCTGGCCCTGATCTTCACCATCAACACCTGGAACCGGATCGCCCTCGCCACGGGCAAGGTGCCCGGGACGGACGAGCGGTAAGGGACGGGCCGCCGCCCTACCGCTCCCCTCCCAGCTCCTCCCGCAGCCGCTCCGCGATCTCCGCCAGGGCCGCCGTCGCCCGGTGCTGGAGTCCCGGCCCGAAGGTGACCCGGGAAGCGCCCAGGGTGCCGAGGGCGCGGGGAGCGGGGCCGTCCGGGGTCACCACGGCGTTGAGGGGGAGGCCGATGGCGGCGGAGAGGGCGGCGAGCCGGGGCGGCGGGGCGAGGATCGGGTAGACGCAGTCGGCGCCGGCGGCGGCGTACAGGCGGCCGCGGCGGATCGTCTCCTCGCTGTCCGGGGCGCCGTGCAGGTAGGTGTCGATCCGGGCGTTGAGCACCAGGGCGTCGCCCGCCTCGGCGCGTACCTCGGCCAGCCAGTCGGCCTGCCGCTGCGCGTCCCGGAGGGTGCCGGTGGCGTGGTCGGTGTCCTCCAGGTTGCAGCCCACGGCGCCGGCGTCCGCGAGCCGGCCCACCAACTCCCGTGCGGACAGGCCGTATCCGGCCTCCACATCCGCCGAGACCGGGATGCCGACGGCCCGGACGATGCGGGCGACGGCGGCGAACATCTCGTCGGGCGGGGTCGCGCCGTCCGCGTAGCCGAGGGAGGCCGCGATGCCCGCGCTGGGCGTGGCGAGCGCGGTGAACCCGGCATCGGCGAACACCGCGGCACTGGCGGCGTCCCAGGGGCCGGGGAGCACGAGCGGCAGATCCGGCCCGTGGTGGAGGGCGCGCAGTTCCGCGGCCGTCACAGGGCATCACCCACCGGGGTACGGGACGCGGTGTTGATCCGGTTCCAGGAGTTGATGGCGGTGATCAGGGCGAGGAGATGGGCGAGTTGGACGTCGTCGAAGTGCACCGCCGCCCGGTCGTACACCGCGTCCGGGACGCCACCCCGCGCCACCAGGGTCACCGCCTCGGTGAGGGCGAGGGCGGCCTGTTCCTGCTCGGTGTAGAGGCCGGGGGCCTCCTCCCAGGCGTTCAGGAGGTGGCGGCGCTGCTCGGTCTCGCCGGCCCGGCGGGCCTCCGTGACGTGCATGTCGAGGCAGAACGCGCAGTGGTTGAGCTGGGAGGCCCGGAGGAGGACGAGTTCGGCCAGGACCGGGTCGAGGTGCTTCTTGGCGGCCCGGGTCAGCGCCAGCAGCGGGGCGTGGATCTCGGGCGCGAGCCGGTAGAAGGGCAGCCGGGGGCCGGTCGGGGGGACCTGGGGAGCGGTCTCGGTCGTGGTCATGCGCGGCCCGGGGTCATGCGGGTGGCGACGCCGAAGCGGTTCCAGGCGTTGATGGTGGTGATCAGGGCGATGAGGCGGGCGAGTCGGGCGTCGTCGAAGTGGGCCGCGGCGCGGTCGTACACGGCGTCCGGCACGAAGCCCTCGGTGAGCAGGGTGATCGCCTCGGTGAGGGCGAGGGCGGCCTGTTCCTGCTCGGTGTAGTGGCCGGGGGCCTCCTCCCAGGCGTTCAGGAGGTAGATCCGCTGCTCGGTCTCGCCGGCCGTGCGGGCGTCCTTGATGTGCATGTCGAGGCAGAACGCGCAGTGGTTGAGCTGGGAGGCACGGATCTTGACCAGCTCGACCAGCGCCGGGTCGAGGCCCTGCTTCGCCGCCGCGTCCAGCGCGATCATGGCCTGGTAGACCTCCGGGGCGAGCTGGGCCCACCGCAGCCGGGGGCCGTGCCGGTGGGTGGCCCCGGCCGGTGTCCCGGAGTCGTGGGCGGGTGTGGTCCGTGCAGTTGGTGCGGTCGTCATGCGGATGACGCTACGGCGGAAGTGGCGCAGCTGTATGGTCCACTTTCATGGAGAATTCCTGGGCCACTTTCGGGCGCGACCTGCACCTCGACCTCACCGGCCCCGGCGGGCTGCGGGCCGCGCTGCTGCGGGCCCTGCGGGACGCCGTACGGTCCGGGCGGCTGGCCCCCGGCACCCGGCTGCCGTCCTCCCGTTCGCTCGCCGCCGACCTCGGCATCGCCCGCAACACCGTCGCCGACGCCTACGCCGAACTCGTCGCCGAGGGCTGGCTCAGCGCCCGCCAGGGCTCCGGCACCCGCGTCGCGTGGGGGCCCCTGCCGGGCGGCGTCCGCGGCAGGGACCTGCCCCGCACCCCGCCCGCCGCCCCCCGCACCCCGGACCCGCCCGGCCCCGCCGGGCGCCCCCGCTTCGACCTCACCCCCGGCACCCCCGATGTCTCCGCCTTCCCCCGCACCGCCTGGCTCGCCGCCGCCCGCCGTGCGCTGACCGCCGCCCCGAGCGAGGCCTTCGGCTACGGCACCCCGAGCGGCCGCCCCGAACTCCGCGCCGTCCTCGCCGACTACCTCGCCCGCGCCCGCGGCGTCCGCGCCGACCCCGACCGCATCGTCCTCTGCGCCGGCTTCATGCAGGGGCTGGCGCTGCTCAGCCGGGCGCTGGGCGCCGGGCGGCTGGCCGTCGAGTCGTACGGCCTGGACTTCCACCGCGCCGTCGTCACCCGCGCCGGCCTGGGCACCGTCCCGCTCCCCGTGGACGCACACGGCGCCCGTACGGAGGAGCTGGCCGCGCTCGACGACGTACGGGCGGTGCTGCTCACCCCCGCCCACCAGTTCCCCACCGGCGTACCACTGCACCCCGACCGCCGCGCCGCCGCCGTCCACTGGGCGCGGGCCACCGGGGGGTTCGTCCTGGAGGACGACTACGACGGGGAGTTCCGCTACGACCGCCAGCCGGTCGGCGCCCTCCAGGGACTGGACGCCGACCACGTCGTCTACATGGGCACCGCGAGCAAGAGCCTCGCCCCCGCGCTGCGGCTGTCCTGGATGGTGCTGCCGGACCGGCTGGTCGACCCGGTGCTCGCGCTCAAGGGCACCGGTGAGTGGCAGTCCGGGGCGCTGGACCAGCTCACCCTGGCCGAGTTCCTGTCCTCGGGCGCCTACGACCGCCATCTGCGCGGGATGCGGATGCGCTACCGGCGCCGCCGCGACCAGCTGGTGGCCGCCCTGGCCGAGCGCGCGCCCCATGTGCGGGTCTCGGGCATCGCCGCCGGGTTGCACGTCGTGGTGGAACTCCCGTCCGGCACCGAGCAGTCCATCGTCCAGGCCGCCCGCCGGCAGGGCCTCGCCCTGCAGGGCCTGAGCCGCTTCCACGACCCCGCCGCCCCACCGGCCACCCGCGACGCCCTGGTGGTGGCCTACGGCACCCCGCCCGACCACTCCTTCGCCGGCGCCCTGGACGCCCTCCTCAGGGCCCTGCCACCGGAGTCGCCGGGCCGGTCGGGGGAGGCGGGGGAGTAGGGGAAGCCGGTCACAACTCCCGTACGAAGGACACCCGGTGGAGCCCCGGCCCGTCGTAGTCGCCCTGCAGCGGGACGCCGTCGTCGTCGATCCGGTCGCCCGGCTCCAGCCGGAAGCCCATCCGGGTGTGGTACGCGATGGAGTTGCGGTTGTTGGGGCTGGTGATGCAGCGGACCTGGGTGCGGCCGGCCGCGCGGGCGGCGGCGAAGAAGCGCTCGTAGAGGGCGCTGCCGATCCCGGCCCGCCGGCCTTCCGGGCACACGCCCACGAAGTGGAGGTACGCGGCCCCGGGGTCCGTCTGGGACAGGAAGCCGATCAGGAAGGCGTGCAGGGTGTGGTCGGGCCGCTCGACCCAGAAGCTGGTGTCGGCGAAGTGCTGGAGGAAGAGGCGCGGTACGAGCAACTGGCGTTGCTGTGCGCCCGCTTCCCCGCCCAGGCCGTCCCACCAGCCGGCGAGGGCCTGCTGCAGCCGTGGGTGGTCCGCGGGTACCGGGTGGCGCAAGGCCAGAGGTCCGGGCAGCTGTTCCAGAACCCGGGTGGTGTGCTCCGTCATGGTCCGGCTCCTCCTGTCCGAGGGGGTGACCGGGACCCCCTGCGCCCCGGCCGTGCGTTGGCCAGCGTAGACGGCGGCCGGTCCGCCGACTGGCGAGAAGTCGCCGTCGTCACGCCAACTTCCCTGCAAGGGAGGTTGGTTGAGGAGGCGGAGGGGCAGTTGTCGGTTCACCGGCCGAGCGCCGGAAACGCGTTGCGATAGCGAATTCGATGAAGTGGGCTGGCGCCCCCGGCGGTCCCGGCCCGCGCCCGTCCGGCGCCCAACCGCGCGGTTGTGCAACGGCGTTGAGGGTGGTGCCGGGGCCGCTCGCGGTGGTGTCCCGTACTGACCGCGCGTCACCGGTGCCGACCTCTGTCACATCCGCGCCCTGCGGCGCGCGCCCCGCCGTGTCGTGGGCGCCACTGCGCGCTGCGCCATTCAGGGTAAATGGGTGTGACGCCTATGGCGTGGCGGCCCGATCGGCGCGCCTACTGATGCTATCGACCGGCGGGTTGCCTACCTGGCGGAGGACATTGGTATGCAGATGCGAACCCCGTCGGCTGTCATTACCGTGCCCGCGCCCAGGTTGATGCCCACTTCCCGCAGCGCCACGAGCTCCGCGGGGAGCCGAACGGCCCGCCAACATCCAGCAACCGGAGGGCCATAGCATGGCACCCACCTTTACCTTGACGTCCGCAGCGCCGAATCCGGCTGCCTTCGGGCAGCCGGTCACCTTGACCGCCACCGTCATTCCGCTGGGCCTGGGAACACCCACCGGCACCGTGACCTTCGTCGTCGCCGGCGGCCCCACCCTGACGGCCCCGCTCATCGGTGGCGTCGCCACCGTCACCACAAGCAGTATCCCCGTCGGTTTTCATACCTTCACCGCGAACTACAACGGCAGCCCGCAGTTCTCACCGTCCAGCGGCGTCGGGTCCATCACGGTGGTCAAGGCATCGACCACCACCGTGGTCACCTCGTCGCCGGACCCGTCGAACTTCGGACAGACGGTCTCCATCACCGCCACCGTCACACCGGTCGCGCCCGGCGCGGGCACCCCGACCGGCACGGTCACCTTCGTCATCGCCGGCGGCGGGGGCGGCACCCTGACCGCCCCGCTCTCCGGCGGCTCGGCGACCGTCACCACCAGCACGCTCACCCCCGGCACGCACCTCATCACGGCCACGTACAACGGCAACGCGCAGTTCAACGCGTCGTCCGACACCGACACGCAGACGGTGCAGCAGGTCCTGACGCCGACGACCACCACGGTCACCTCGTCCCCCGACCCGTCGGTCTTCGGGCAGCCGGTGACCTTCACGGCCACCGTCGCCCCCGTCCCGCCCGGTTCGGGCACCCCGACCGGCACGGTGACCTTCGTCATCAGCGGCGGCCCGACGCTGACCGCGACCCTCTCGGGCGGCACGGCGAGCGTCACCACCAGCAGCCTCGGCGTGGGCCCCCACACCGTGACCGCGACCTACAGCGGCAGCGGCAGTTTCGCGTCATCGAGCGGTACGGACACCCAGACGGTCATCAAGGCCTCGACGACCACCACCGTCACCTCGGCGCCGGACCCCTCGGCGGTCGGCCAGTCGGTGACCTTCACCGCCGTGGTCGCGCCGGTGGCACCGGGCGCGGGCACCCCGACCGGCACGGTCACCTTCGTCATCACGGGCGGCCCGACGCTGACCGCCACGCTGTCCGGGGGGACCGCGAGCGTCAGCACCAGCGCCCTGTCGGCCGGTACGCATGTGGTCACCGCGACCTACAGCGGCGACGCCGGCTTCAACGGCTCCGTCGGCACGGACACCCATACGGTGGCCCAGGCGGCGACGACCACCACGGTCACCTCGGCGCCGGACCCGTCGGTGGTCGGGCAGACGGTGACGTTCACAGCGACGGTGGCACCGGTGGCGCCGGCCTCGGGGACGCCCACGGGCACCGTCACCTTCGTCATCAGCGGTGGTCCGACCCTGACCGGGACGTTGTCGGGCGGGGTGGCGAGCGTCAGCACCAGCGCGCTGAGCGCCGGTACGCACACGGTGACCGCGACCTACAGCGGTGACGCCAACTTCACCTCGTCGGTCGGTACGGACACCCACACCGTGGGCCAGGCGTCGACGACGACCACGGTCACGTCATCGCCGGACCCCTCGGTGGTCGGCCAGTCCGTGACGTTCACGGCGACGGTCGCCCCGGTGGCGCCGGGTGCGGGGACGCCGACCGGCACGGTCACCTTCGTCATCTCCGGCGGTCCGACGCTGACCGGGACGTTGTCGGGCGGGGTGGCGAGCGTCAGCACCAGTGCCCTGGGCGTCGGTTCGCACACGGTCACGGCGACCTACAGCGGTGACGCGAACTTCGCCTCGTCGGTCGGCACCGACACCCACACCGTCAACCAGGCGGCGACCACCACCACCGTCACCTCGTTCCCCGACCCCTCCGTGGTGGGCCAGACGGTCAACTTCACCGCCTTCGTCGGGCCGGTGTTCCCGGCCGGCGGCATCCCGACCGGAACCGTCAGCTTCGTCATCACCGACGGGGTCACCACGGTGACCCTCACCGGCACCCTCGACGGCGCCGGCGTCGCGACCGTCAGCACCAACGGACTGGTCACGGCGGGCACTTACACCGTCACCGCGACCTACAGCGGCGACGCGAACTACTCCGGCTCCAGTGACACCGACACCCAGACCGTCCTCCAGGCCGCGACGACCACGACGGTCACCTCGGCTCCGGACCCGTCGGTGGTCGGCCAGTCGGTGACGTTCACGGCCACCGTGGCGCCGGTCGCGCCGGGTGCGGGGACGCCGACCGGCACGGTCACCTTCGTCATCTCCGGCGGTCCGACCCTGACCGGGACGCTGTCGGGAGGGGTGGCGAGTGTCAGTACCAGCGCGCTGAGCGCCGGTACGCACATCGTGACCGCGACCTACAGCGGTGACGCCAACTTCATCTCGTCGGTCGGCACCGACACCCACACCGTGGGCCAGGCGGCGACGACGACCACGGTCACCTCGGCTCCGGACCCGTCGGTGGTCGGCCAGTCCGTGACGTTCACGGCCACCGTGGCGCCGGTCGCGCCGGGTGCGGGCACGCCCACCGGCACGGTCACCTTCGTCATCTCCGGTGGCCCGACCCTGACCGGGACGTTGTCCGGCGGGGTGGCGAGCGTCAGCACCAGCGCCCTGGGCGCCGGTACGCACACGGTCACGGCGACCTACAGCGGCGACGCCAACTTCACCTCGTCGGTCGGCACCGACACCCAGACCGTCAACCAGGCGGCGACCACCACCACCGTCACCTCCACACCGGACCCCTCGGTCGTGGGAGAGCCGGTGACGTTCACGGCCACCGTGGCACCGGTCGCGCCGGGTGCGGGCAACCCGAGCGGGACGGTGACGTTCGTCGCGACCGACGGGGTCACCACGGTGACGCTGACCGGCACCCTCGTCGCCGGTACCACCAGCGTCACCACCAGCGGCCTGGTGACGGCCGGGGTCTACACCGTCACCGCGACCTACAGCGGCGACGCGGACTTCACCTCGTCGGTCGGCACCGACACCCAGACGGTGGGCCAGGCCTCGACGACCACGACCCTGACCTCGGCTCCGGACCCCTCGGTGTTCGGGGAGACGGTGACCTTCACGGCCACCGTGACAGCGGTGGCGCCGGGTGCGGGTGTCCCGACCGGGACGGTGACCTTCGTCGTCACGGGTGGCCCGACGCTGACCGGCACGCTGTCCGGCGGGGTCGCCACCGTCAGCACCAACGCGGTGCCCGTCGGTACCTCCACCGTCACGGCGACGTACAGCGGTGACGCCAACTTCAGCGGTTCGTCCGACACGGACACCCAGACGGTGGTCCAGTCGCTGACGACCACGACGGTGACCTCGTCGCCGGACCCCTCGGTGGTCGGTGAGCCGGTGACGTTCACCGCGACGGTCGCTCCGGTGGCGCCGGGCGCGGGTACCCCCACGGGCACGGTCACGTTCGTGGCCACCAACGGGGTGACGACCGTGACGCTTACCGGCACGTTGAGCGGCGGCACGACCAGTGTCACCACCAGTGGGCTGGTGACGGCAGGCGCCTATGTGGTCACGGCGACCTACAGCGGCGACGGGAACTTCACCTCGTCGGTCGGCACGGACACCCAGACGGTGGGCCAGGCGTCGACGACCACGACGGTGACCTCGACCCCCGATCCGTCGGTGGTCGGTGAGCCGGTGACGTTCACGGCCACCGTGACTCCGGTGGCGCCGGGCGCGGGGACGCCCACGGGCACGGTCATCTTCCTCGCCACCAACGGGGTCACCACGGTGACGCTGACCGGAACGCTGAGCGGCGGCACGACCAGTGTCACCACCAGCGGGCTGGTGACCGCGGGGGCCTACACCGTCACCGCGACCTACAGCGGCGACGCCAACTACAGCGGTTCCACGGGTACGGACACCCAGACGGTGGGCCAGGCGTCGACGACCACGACGGTGACCTCGTCGCCGGACCCGTCGGTGGTCGGTGAGCCGGTGACGTTCACGGCGACCGTCGCGCCGGTGGCGCCCGGTACGGGCACCCCGACCGGCACGGTCACGTTCCTCGCCACCGACGGGGTCACCACGGTGACCCTGACCGGCACGCTGAGCGGCGGCACGACCAGTGTCACCACCAGCGGGCTGGTGACCGCGGGGGCCTACACCGTCACCGCGACCTACAGCGGCGACGCCAACTACAGCGGTTCCACGGGTACGGACACCCAGACGGTGGGCCAGGCGTCGACGACCACGACCGTGACCTCGTCGCCGGACCCCTCGGTGGTCGGTGAGTCGGTGACGTTCACGGCCACTGTCGCGCCGGTGGCGCCCGGTACGGGCATCCCGACCGGCACGGTCACGTTCCTCGCCACCGACGGGGTCACCACGGTGACCCTGACCGGCACCCTCAGCGGCGGCACCACCAGCGTGAGCACCAACGGGCTGGTCACCGCGGGGGCTTACACCGTCACGGCGACCTACGGCGGTGACGGAAGCTTCACCGGTTCCACCGGCTCGGACACCCACACCGTGGGCCAGGCGGCGACCACGACCACCGTCACCACCACTCCGGACCCGTCCGGGGCCGGCGCTCCGGTGACCTTCACGGCGACGGTGACGCCGGTCGGGCCGGGTGCGGGTACGCCGTCCGGCACGGTCACGTTCCTCGCCACCGACGGGGTCACCACGGTGACGCTGACCGGCACGCTGACCGGGGGCACCACCAGTGTCACCACCAGCGGGCTGGTGACCGCGGGGGCCTACACCGTCACCGCCACCTACGGAGGCGACGCCAACTTCCTCGGCTCCACCGGCGCGGACACCCACGTCGTGACCCAGGGGGCGACGACCACCACGGTGACCTCGGCCCCGGACCCGTCGGTGTTCGGGGAGACGGTCACCTTCACGGCCGTCGTCGCTCCGGTCGCACCGGCCACGGGCACCCCGACCGGGACGGTGACCTTCGTCGTCACCGGCGGCCCGACGCTGACCGCCACCCTCTCCGGCGGCACGGCAACCGCCACCACCAGTGCGGTGGGGGTGGGAACCTCCCCGGTCACGGCCACCTACAGCGGAGACACCAACTTCAGCGGCTCCAGCGGCACGGACACCCAGACGGTGGCCCAGGCGGCGACGACCACCACGGTGACCTCGGCTCCGGACCCGTCGGTGTTCGGGGAGACGGTCACCATCACGGCCACGGTCGCGCCGGTGGCACCCGGCTCCGGCACGGTCACCGGCACGGTGACCTTCACCATCGACGGTGCGGGCGGCGGAACGCAGACCGCCACTGTCTCCGGGGGCGTGGCCACCATCACCACCAGCACCCTGGAAGCCGGTCCGCACAACGTCTTCGCCCTCTACAGCGGTGACGCCAACTTCACCGGTTCCACCGGCACCGACATCCACACGGTCAGCCAGAGCGCGACCACCATGACCGTCACCTCGTTCCCCGACCCGTCCAACGCCGGTGACACGGTGGCGTTCCTGGCCTTCGTGCAGCCCGTGGCGCCCGGCGTCGGCGTCCCGACCGGCACGGTCACCTTCACCGTCACCGACGGCGTGACCACCGTGACGCTGACCGGCACGCTCGACGGCGACGGCGTCGCCGCCGCCAGCTCGCCGCTGGCCACGGCCGGCGTCTACACCGTCACAGGCGTCTACGCCGGTGACACCAACTTCACCGGCTCCACCGACTCCGACACCCAGACCGTCCTCGGCGCCTGACGCGCCCGCCCCTGCCCGCCGCGCCGGGCCGCCCTCTCGGAGGGCGGCCCGGCGCCCGACTGCTGTCCACCTGCCGCCGTCCGCCCCCTTCGTGCGGGTCCGTCACCGATGCCCGGGGCGCCGTCGCCGAGCAGGCCGTACCGCGTTGTCACCGGCCCACGGGCGCCGTCTACGCTGTCCGTGCTCAGACAAATATCCACGGGGGAAAGGTGAATCATGGCCGAGAAGGCACGCCGGAGGCTGCGGTCCAGCACGGTGATCCTGGGAGGCATGGGCGCGCTCGCCGCCGCCCTGACGTCCTGCGGCTCCGAGCCCGACAAGCGCTGCGTCGACCGCAACAGCTACGACACGGTCAAGGGCTACCGCATCGTCGACTCCAAGAACTGCTCGGCGAGCGGCAGTTCCTCCTCCGGGAGCAGCGGCACCGGCAGCGGCGGCCGCGGCGCGAAGCGCGTCGACGCCGGCTGGTACTACGACCCGTCCAACAAGGGCGGCTCGTACGCCGACAGCGGCACGTTCAGCAAGAGCACGGCCGTCAACCGCGGCGGCTTCGGCTGCTCGGGCGGCCGGCACGGCTCCTCCGGCGGCTGAGCGGACACGGCACGGCATGGAACGCCACACCATCGAGCCCCGCCCCGGCTGGCAGCAGACCGTCGAGGCGCAGGGCCTGATCTACCCGCTGACCCGCTACCCGGACGACTCGCTGCGCCCCTACTGGGACGAGAGCGCGTACTACTCCTTCACGCTCCCCGAGGTCGAGGCCCTGGAGGACGTCGTCGAGGAGCTGCACGCCATGTGCCTGGCCGCGGCCGCGCACATCGTCGACCAGGACCGCTTCGCCGACCTCGGCATCGACGACCCGCGCCTGGCCGGGCTGATCGCCGAATCCTGGCGCCGCCGCGACGAACTCCCCTCCCTCTACGGGCGGTTCGACCTGCGCTACGACGGCAGCGGCCCGGCCAAGATGCTGGAGTACAACGCCGACACCCCGACCTCACTGGTCGAGGCGGCCAGCCCCCAGTGGTTCTGGATGGAGGAGCGCTTTCCCGGCGCCGACCAGTGGAACTCCCTCCACGAGCGGCTGGTGGCGGCCTGGAAGCGGCAGGCCCCGCTGCTGCCGCCCGGCGCACCGGTGCACTTCGCGCACTCGGCGGGCGACGAACTCGGCGAGGACCTGATGACCGTCGCCTATCTGGAGGAGACGGCACAGCAGGCGGGACTGGAGACCGTCGCCCTCTCGGTGGAGGACATCGGCTGGGACCGCCTCTCGGGCCGCTTCGTCGACCAGCGACTGCGCTTCATGCGGGCCTGCTTCAAGCTCTACCCGTGGGAGTGGCTGGCCACCGACGAGTTCGGCCCGCACGTCCTGGACACCCTCGACAACGGCGGCGGCACGGGCTCCACCCTCTGGATCGAGCCCGCCTGGAAGATGCTGCTCTCCAACAAGGCGCTGCTGGCGATCCTCTGGGAGCTGTATCCGGGGCATCCGAACCTGCTGCCCGCCTACCTGGACGGCCCGCGCGAACTGGCGCACACCCGCGGCTATGTGGCCAAGCCACTCCTCGGCCGCGAGGGCGCCGGAGTCACCCTGCACGACCCGGGCACCGCTCCGGTCCTGCGGGGCCCCGACGACCCTTGCTGCTACCAGGAACTGGCACCACTACCGGACTTCGACGGCAACCGCGTCGTCCTCGGCGCCTGGATCGTCGAAAACGAGGCGGCGGGCCTCGGCATCCGGGAGTCGGCGGGTCCGGTCACGGACGAGTACGCGCGGTTCTTGCCGCATGTGATCCGCTGAATCCGGCGGGGGCCGCTCGGGCGCCCCTGCGGAGCCTCAACAGGAAGCCCCGTCCGGTGGCACCGGACGGAGCTTGCGGGGGCTCCATGAGAGCCCGTCGGCGTGCGGCCGACGGACCCCGCATTACGCATCGTTACGAGTAGCGGCTGGTCCCTACTCCGGCACGCTCACCGTCGGCGTGGGGACTACTTACCGTCCCCGCCCTGCGGCTGCGGCTCGCGCGGGGCCTCCGGGGGCATGGGCCCGCCGTCGTGCCGGCCGCCGTCCGCCTCCATGTCCGCGGGGTGCCGGAACGGGACCCCGCGCCAGCCTTCGGCGTCGGGCGTCCGCGTCTCATAGGTCTCGACAGCCAAGGCGCTCATCTACCAGCCTCCTCTTTCGCAAGGGCCATGCCCGCCATACCGTTGAGGGCATGACCCATAGGGCCGCAGAGGTTCTTCCCTCTGCGGTTGGTCACCCGTCCCGGCGCTCGCCTGTCCAGGGTTCGCACGCCGGGGCGGGAATCTCCGGGCCGCTCATGACGCTTCTTCGTGCTCACGGCGGTGGCTTCGGATCTCCCGGGCGGCAGCGCATGCCACCGCCCAATCGCTCCGCTCCCGCGCCTGGCTCCGCTGGAGGTCGAGGGCGCCACATACCTTGCAGCCGGGGACCGGCTTGCCATCAAGTAGCCAGTGGTCCACAGGAAGTTCAATGGGCGGTTGGCTGTACCGAATCGGGCTGGTCATGAACCCTCCGCCTTCGTCTCACGCGTTATCTCGGTGACGACAACGCTAGAAACAGGCGAGGCCCAACACACAGCCGATTGCACGCGATTGCACAGCAATCACCTCAACGCGCCCATTGCCGATGTGATCAGCCCACGCGCCTTGGCGCCGTAAGCCGCATGGTCGGCCAGCATGGCGAACGTGTCGGCGTAGGCGCCAACTTCACTGGGCTGTGTGAGCGTGAGATGGCCCGAGATAAGCTCTACGTTGACCTGAGCCCTGTCGAAGATCCAGAACCCTTCCACCGGCATACGGGTCCGGCCGGTCCTGGCCGGGATCACTCCGAGACTCACGTTGGGCAACGTGCCGACCATCAGTAGGTGCTCAAGCTGCTCCGTCTGCGTCTCGGTGTTGCCAAGACCGTTGTGCAACACCGATTCCTCAACCAGGAAGGCGAACCGCTTCTGCCCTTCGTACAGGACCCGCTGACGGTCCATACGGGCGGCGACCGCATCGGCTACGTCATCAATAGCGACCCGCCTTCGCTGGACGGCTCGCAGGACGTCTTCCGTATAGCCGTGGGTCTGGAGCAGTCCGGGCACAAGCCATGACGCATAGCTCCGGAACCAACGGGTGCGCGTGAACAGCGGCAGCTGCTCTTCCTGCGCACGCTTGAGACCCCTCCGCTCCATCCGGCGCCAGTCGATCCACATCCCCTCGACTGCCCGCAGCGAGGCGATAAGGTCCTGCGCCTGATCCTCCGCGCTGCACGCCTGGCACCAAGCCAGAATGTCGTCAGCAGAGGGTGAGGTCTTGGCAGTGGCGATGCGGGACACCTTGGACGGGTGCCAGCCACATGCCGCAGCCAGCTGTTTACCTTCCAGCCCGGCGTCGCGGCACATCTCGCGAAGACGATCCGCGAGAACCTTCCGGGCCGCCTGGACGCTGGATGATGACGAAACTGCCATGGGTCAGACGAGCTTGTACTCCTCATGCGGCGTAGCTCGGTCCCACACCGCTTCGAATGCCGAACTGACCATATTCACCACAGCAGGTTCAGTGCACCACTCTCGATCAGCTACCTCACCGACACCGGAGAAATAGGTGAACAGCACGGAGGCCCCGTCGAACATCCACAGGTCAGTACCAGGCAGTGGAACGTCAGCAGCCCTACGTCGGGGCAGCCAGCGGACCAGCTCTCCTGCTGCCACGTTGGCGAACGTCAGATCGTGCTCATACTTGATGTAGTCGGTAACCGGCTCCGAGACGATGCGGGCTCGCCGTATGACGACTCCGCGCCTGGTGGTCTCAGTCACCAGGTCGCCCCACGCTCCCCAGTAGTCCGGCAGCTTCGCCGGGTCGTTGTCGTACCGGTGCCCTGATCTCCAACGCGCGTATTCCGGGTCATCCGGCGTGTAGATGTCCCGCATCTCCAAGTGCACCGCGGAGTGCTGCGCCCTGGCGAGCCCTTCACGTACGGGGTGCTTCACCGTCTCCAACCTCCGGTCGGGGGATGTACTGGAGCATCACGGCCGGCAGCCGGATGATCGCCTCGTGGTCCGGCACGTCCGTGGAGTGGCCGGGGATCGAACCGATCTCCTGGCACGCTGTGACCTCGTCGTCTGTGGCCTTGTAGGACTGGATCAGCAGATCTCCGCTGTCCTTGTCGAGCCAGATGGTTGGAGAGTCGTCAACTGGCGTGTTCGGGATGATCCCTAAGAAACGCAGCTGCATGCCGTCCTCCCCTGTCGACGTGATTGCGCCTGATTGCACGACCATCACCCTGCCGGGACAGGCCGTCAAGAGGGCATTGGAGCCAAGCGGAACCAGCCCAGGAACGACCGCCGCCCCCGCAGCTTCCCGCCGGCTGGGCTCGTCCCGCCGGTGCCGCGGCGTGCGCGGTCAGTGCCCCGCCTCATCCGAACGACTCCGCCGGAAGCCGGGGCCCGTCGCCGTCGGCGTCGTCCGGGGCGTCGTGGCCGAGGGCGGTCAGGCGCCCGCCCCGGCTCTTGGCCACCCGGCGCACATCGGCGAGGCTTGCGGTCAATTCAACGGCCAGTAGGTGCAGTTCACCGGGCGTCCACGCCCGTGCGGCAAGCACTCGGCGGGCCTCGTCGATGAGATCGTCGGCCGAACTGAGCTGCTCCTCCTCCATCCGGTCGGCGATGCGGGAGACGTATCCGGTCCCGTCTCCCGCCAGGAAGCACGGTTTCCCGTCCGGGCCGGTCCACGGCAGCAGCCGGACGAAGACCCTCGCTGTAGCGTCGGGCATGTCGTCACTCCCTTGCAGTTGGTGGCCACGCCCCCGGGCCGTCCACCACGGTCGCGGGGGTCCTCTCCGTCTTGCGAGGAGGGCCTTCCTCGCTCTGGGCAACCGGTCCGCTACGCCCAGCGGTACGGTGGCGGTGGAAGCGGCTTTTAAGAGCTTTAAGCGCTCGCGCACATCGGGGAGTTGAGGGCTAGTGGGCACTCGGGAACCGAACCGGCACCTGGAACGGCTCTATCGGCAGACCGGCTGGACGCTGCGGCAGTTCGTCCAGGCCGTGAACCGCATCGGCACCGAGCGGGGAACCCCGCTCAAGTACCGCGAGCCGTCGGCCCATCAGTGGTGCCAGGGGCACCTGCCGAAGGAGCAGGCCAGACCGCTGATCGTGGAGGCCCTGGCGCGGAAGCTGGGACGTCCGGTCACGCATGCCGAGGCCGGATTTCCCGCACCGGTCAGTAGCTCGTACGCCACTCCGAGCGCGGTGGAAGGGCTGATCGATCTCGGTAGGGGAGACATGGACCCCTCACGTCGCAGCGTTCTCGGTATAGGGCTCTTTTCCGTTGCGCTGACCGTGCCCAATTGGCCGGACGTGGTGGGGCGAATGGAAGCCGTTCAAACCGGCCGAACTCCGCGCATCGGCATGCCAGAGGTCGACATGGTCATTGCCATGACCGAACGGGTCTCGGAACTGGATGACCAATTCGGCGGACGGCACGCTCGCCCGATGGCGGCGGCCTTTCTCGTCAATACGGTGGCTCCGTACCTACGGGCCGAGGCGCCCGAATCGGTGCGCAAGGCAATGCTGTCGGCAGCCTCCGACCTGTGCTATCTCACCGGATACATGGCTGTGGACGAGGGGGTGGAGGGACTGGGGCAGAAGTACTACCTGAAGGCATTGGAACTGGCCGGAGCCTCTGAGGACCACCTCACGTATTGCACGACACTGCGGGGTATGAGCGTGCAGGCAGTTGACCTGGGGCACGGTCGTGAAGCCATGCGACTGGCCGATGCCGCCGCCGCTGCCTCTCCGCACGCGGGTCCCCGTATGCTCGCCTTTCTTGCGGGCCAGCAGGCACATGCCGCTGCGCAAACAGGAGACCGCCACAAGGCCCTGGCCCATCTCAACGAGGCCGAAATCTCCATGGAAAAGGCCGAGGCGCGAGCGAAAGCCTTTGGGTCCTATGACCCCTCGTCTCTGCACTACCACATCAGCCACGTTCGCCACGAGCTGGGAGATCTTCCCGGAGCCGTTGCGGCGATGCGGGAATCGGACAGGTTGTGTTACGACATCTACCGCCGGTCCCGGGTGAAGGAACGGGCCACCCTCGCCGAGTTCCAACTTGAGGTGGGGCACCTGGAAGCGGCCTGTGCGACATGGAATGAAGCGCTGGACGAATATCCCCTGGTGCAAAGCGGGAGGGTCGACCGGCGCGTGGGGAAGATGTTCAACCTCATCCGCCCCCACCTCAAGAACCACGCCGCCCGGGAACTCCACGAACGTGCCCGGCTCGTCACCCCGGCCTCACTCCAGGCCCGGCCAGGCCACGCCTAGGAGGTCGGGGCGCGCCGCACCCCTACCCCTCCAGCACCCCCCGCAGCCGCCCCAGCCCCCAGTCCAGGTCCTCCTTGCTGATGACCAGTGGCGGTGCGAGGCGGATCGTTGAGCCGTGGGTGTCCTTGACCAGGACTCCGCGGGCCATCAGCTGCTCGGAGATCTGCCGGCCCGTGCCGCGTGACGGGTTGATGTCCACCCCGGCCCACAGCCCGCGGCCGCGCACCGCGTCCACCGCGCCGCCGGCCAGCAGCTGTCCCAGTTCGCTGTGCAGATGCTCGCCCAGTTCCAGGGCCTGCTGCTGGAACTCGCCGGTCCGCAGCATCGCGATGACCTCCAGTGCCACCGCGCAGGCGAGCGGGTTCCCGCCGAACGTCGAGCCGTGCTCGCCGGGCGCGTACACCCCGAGCACCTCACGGGACGACACCACCGCCGACACCGGCACCACACCGCCGCCCAGCGCCTTGCCCAGCACGTACATGTCGGGCACCACGCCCTCGTGCTCACAGGCGAAGGTCCGGCCGGTGCGGCCCAGCCCGGACTGGATCTCGTCGGCGATGAACAGCACGTTCCGGCTGCGGGTCAGCTCCCGTACGCCCGGCAGATAGCCCGGCGGCGGTACCAGCACGCCCGCCTCGCCCTGGACCGGCTCCAGCAGTACCGCGACCGTGTCGGCGTCGACGGCGGCCTCCAGGGCGGCGAGGTCGCCGTACGGGACGATCTCGAAGCCGGGGGTGTACGGGCCGAAGCCGGCGCGCGCCTCGGGGTCGGTGGAGAAGGAGACGATGGTGGTCGTCCGGCCGTGGAAGTTGTTGTCGGCGACGATGATCTTCGCCCGCCCGTCCGGTACACCCTTGACCTGGTAGCCCCACTTACGGGCCGTCTTCACCGCCGTCTCGACCGCCTCGGCGCCGGTGTTCATCGGGAGCACCAGCTCCATCCCGCACAGCTCCGCCAACTGGGTGCAGAAGTCGGCGAACCGGTCGTGGTGGAAGGCGCGTGAGGTGAGCGTGACCCGCTCCAGCTGGGCCCTGGCCGCGTCGAGCAGCCGGCGGTTGCCGTGCCCGAAGTTCAGCGCGGAGTACCCGGCGAGCATGTCGAGGTAGCGGCGGCCGGTCACATCCGTCACCCAGGCACCCTCGGCGGTGGCCACGACGACGGGCAGCGGGTGGTAGTTGTGCGCGCTGTGGGCTTCGGCGGCGGCGATATAGCGTTCCGTGGACGTCACCGGTGGCTCCGTTCGGTAGGCCGTGCGGGGCGCGGGCCCTGCCGCGTCCCTCTCCATTGTCGCGCCCGCCCGGACCGCCCGGCCTGCGAAGATCCGCCGGACAGGGCCCCGCGGGTGTCCTAGACTCTGCGGTGCGCATCGCGACTGGCGTACGGGGAAGCGACCTCGAGGAAGCGGTGCGCGGCAACCATCACGAGGTGCCGCCCCGCCTGGGCACCCCGGGACCACGACCGGAAACACCGATCGACCGCCCCGGAGGACGCCATGTCACTGCGCCTTTCCCATCCCGCGCTGAGCGCCGCCGACCCCGAACTGGCCGCGCTGGTCGGCGCCGAGGAGCAGCTCCAGGCCGACACGCTGCGACTGATCCCCAGCGAGAACTACGTCTCCGCCGCCGTCCTGGAAGCCACCGGCACCGTCCTCCAGAACAAGTACAGCGAGGGGTACGCGGGCCGTCGCTACTACGAAGGCCAGCAGAACATCGACCGCGTCGAGACGCTGGCCGTCGAGCGCGCCAAGGCCGTCTTCGGTGTGGAGCACGCCAACGTCCAGCCGTACTCCGGCTCGCCCGCCAACCTCGCCGCCTACCTCGCCTTCGCCGAGCCCGGCGACACCGTGCTGGGCATGGCGCTGCCGATGGGCGGCCACCTCACGCACGGCTGGGGCGTCTCGGCGACCGGCACGTGGTTCCGCGGGGTGCAGTACGGCGTGCGCCCGGACACCGCGCTGATCGACTTCGACGAGGTGCGCGACCTCGCCCGCAAGGAACGGCCGAAGATCATCTTCTGTGGCGGTACGGCCGTCCCGCGCACCATCGACTTCGCCGCCTTCGGCGAGATCGCACGGGAGGTCGACGCCGTACTCGTCGCGGACATCGCGCACATCGCCGGGCTGATCGCGGGCGGCGCCCACCCCTCGCCGGTGCCGCACGCGGACGTCATCTCCACCACCACCCACAAGACCCTGCGCGGCCCGCGCGGCGCGATGCTGATGTCCCGGGCGAGCCACGCCAAGGCCGTCGACAAGGCCGTCTTCCCCGGCCTCCAGGGCGGCCCGCACAACCACACCACCGCCGCCATCGCGGTCGCGCTGCGCGAGGCGGCCGCCCCGTCCTTCCGTGACTACGCGCACGCCGTCGTCGCCAACGCCAAGGCGCTCGCCGAGGCGCTGCTGGCCCGCGGCTACGACCTGGTCTCCGGCGGCACCGACAACCACCTGGTGCTGATCGACCTCACCTCCAAGGACGTCCCGGGCAAGGTCGCGGCGAAGGCCCTGGACCGGGCCGGCATCGTCGTCAACTACAACACCGTCCCCTTCGACCCCCGGAAGCCCTTCGATCCCTCCGGCATCCGCATCGGCACCCCGTCCCTCACCTCCCGCGGACTGGGCACGGACCGGATGCCGCTGGTCGCCGACTGGATCGACCGCAGCGTCCGGGCCGCGGCGAAGGGCGACGAGGAGGCACTGACGGTGATCCGCGGCGAGGTCGCGGAGCTGATGGCCGGCTACCCGGCACCGGGTCTGCCGACCGCCTGACCGCGGGGAGCCGCAGGCTTCTCGCAGATTCACCGGGCCACCGGCTGACCGGCTCACCCGCTCACCGGCTCCCCGCGCCCCCGCGCCCGGGGTCAGCCGGTGAGCCGGACCGGCAGCACGCCGGTGCTGTTGCCGACGAAGCTCTGGTGCGGCGGCAGCTCCGCGTCCGGGACGGCGAGGTCCAGCGCCGGATAGCGGGTGAAGAGCGCCTCCAGCGCGACCGTCGCCTCCAGCCGGGCCAGCGGCGCGCCCAGGCAGTAGTGCGGCCCGTGACCGAAGGAGAGGTGCCGGGCGGCGGGCCGCCGGGTGACGTCGAACCGGTCCGCGTCGGGCCCGTACGCCTCCGGGTCCCGCCCGGCCGCGGAGTAGGAGGCCAGCATCGGGGTGCCGCGCGGCACGACCGTACCGCCCAGCTCCAGGTCCCGGACCGGATAGCGGAACGGGAAGTGGGCGACCGGGCTGTCGTGCCGCAACGTCTCCTCGACCACGTCGTCCCAGGTCGCCCGCCCGGCCCGGACCAGCTCCAGCTGCGCGCGGTCGGTGCACAGGGCCCGCACCGCGTTGGTGATCAGATTGAGCGTGGTCTCATGCCCGGCGATGATCATCAGCAGCAGGGTGCCGACCAGCTCCCGGGCGCTCAGCCGGTCGCCGTCCTCCTCCTGGGCGGCGAGCAGCGCACTGGTCAGATCGTCCCCGGGGTCCGCCCGCCGGGCCTCGGCGACCTGCCCGAGGACGGCGGTGATCTCCCGGTTGGCCGCCTGCACCTCGGCCGCCGTGCCGGTGGTGCCCACGATCACGTTCGACAGCTCGTGCAGCCGGTCGCGTAACGCGGCTTCCACGCCCAGCAGTTCGCAGATCACGCCCATCGGCAGCGGATAGGCGAAGTGCCGGCGCAGATCCACCGTGCCGTCCGCCGCTGCGGTGCCCGGCAGCCCGTCCAGCAGCCCGGCGGTCAGCTCCACCACCCGGGGCCGCAGGGCCGCCACCCGCCGCGCCGTGAACACCTGGGTCACCAGGCCGCGCAGCCGCCGGTGGTCCGCGCCGTCGGCCGTGGTCATCCCGTCGACGGTGGCGAAGGTGGTGAGCGGCCAGCCGGGCGGCACCGTGCCGTCGTGCAGCGCCGTGAAGTGGCGGGCGTTCTTGGCGACTTCGGGGTGCGCCAGCACCTCGCGGAGCACCGCATGACGGGTGACGGCCACCGCCGGCACCTCCCCGGGCAGCAGCACGGGAACCACCGCCCCGGCCTCCCGCAGCACCGCATCGGCCGCGGCCCGCCCGGCGCCCCCGGGGGCGAGCCGGTGCGCCGCCTCGCCCCCGGGGCGCGCGGGGCAGGAGGCGCCGGGCTGGGGGAGGGGAGCGGGGGCGGCGAGGCGGGAGTCGTCGGCGATCGGCTGTCCGTCGGAGATCGGCTGTCCGTCGGTCATCAGCGGTCCTCACAGATCGGTGGCGGTGATCGGTGGCGGTGATCCGGGGCGGTTGATCCGGGCGGTGCGGGAGGCATGATCCGGGCGGTGCAGGAGCCGTGGGCACGGGGCCCATGCGAGCGGACCATGGTGCCGGGGCCGCGTACGGCGCTGCCGCGCGGCCACGACAGGTCCACGATTCCAGCTCCCGGCCGCCCCGAACAGGCCGCCGCGAAGAGGCACCGCGGCGCAGACGGCAGCGGCCCGTCGGGAGGGCCCGCCACGCCGTCGGGAGGGACCCGCCACGCCACGGCCCACCGGGACGGTCGCCGTGCGCGCCACCACGCGCCGTTGCCCTCTCCCCGACCTGAGACAATCAATGACATGGCTCTCGATCGCCCGCCCGTCGCCCACCACCACCCCCAGGGGAATGGCTCCGCCATGCAGCAACGTCCGCGTGTGCTCTCCGGCATTCAGCCCACCGCCGGCTCCTTCCACCTCGGCAATTACCTCGGTGCGGTACGCCAGTGGGTGGCGCTCCAGGAGTCCCACGACGCCTTCTACATGGTGGTCGACCTGCATGCGATCACCGTTCCGCAGGACCCGGCGGAGCTCCGCGGCAACACCCGGATCGCGGCCGCCCAGCTGCTGGCCGCCGGGCTCGACCCGGAGCGCTGCACGCTCTTCATCCAGAGCCATGTGCCCGAGCACGCCCAGCTCGGCTGGGTCATGAACTGCCTCACCGGCTTCGGCGAGGCGTCCCGTATGACCCAGTTCAAGGACAAGTCCGCCAAGCAGGGCGCCGACCGCACCTCCGTCGGCCTGTTCACGTACCCGATCCTGCAGATCGCCGACATCCTGCTCTACCAGGCCCACCAGGTCCCGGTCGGCGAGGACCAGCGCCAGCACATCGAGCTGACCCGCGACCTCGCCGAGCGCTTCAACAGCCGCTACGGCGACACCTTCACGATGCCCGCGCCGTACATCCTCAAGGAGACGGCGAAGATCTACGACCTGCAGGACCCGTCGGCCAAGATGAGCAAGTCGGCCGCGAGCCCCAAGGGCCTGATCAACCTCCTCGACGAGCCGAAGGTCTCCGCGAAGAAGGTCAAGAGCGCGGTCACGGACACCGACACCGTGATCCGCTACGACGCCGAGAACAAGCCCGGCGTCTCCAACCTCCTCACCATCTACTCCACCCTCACCGGCACCACGATCGCGGAGCTGGAGCAGCAGTACGAGGGCAAGATGTACGGCGCGCTCAAGACCGATCTCGCCGAGGTGATGGTCGACTTCGTCACACCGTTCCGGGACCGTACGCAGGAATACCTGGACGACCCGGAGACCCTGGACGCGATCCTGGCCAAGGGTGCCGAGAAGGCCCGCGCGGTGGCCGCCGAGACCCTCGCCACCACCTATGACCGGCTCGGATTCCTGCCGGCCAAGCACTGACGCCACCCCCTCGCGCGGCGGGCCACGGCCTGCCGCGCGGACCCCGCCGAGCCAGGGGGCCCCGCCCGTGGGCCCTTTGTCCGCTCGCAACAGGGCCGAGGACGCTCCCCGCGAAGGGCGCGCACCCGGCACACTAAGAGGGTGCGCGAGCGCGCCGCACACACGTCAGGAGGGAGAACACAGTGGGGACCGTAACGCTGGGCGTTTCGATCGCGGTCCCGGAGCCTTACGGCAGCTTCCTCCAACGGAAGCGCGAGAGCTTCGGGGACCCTGCCGCACCCGGCATCCCCACGCATATCACCCTCCTCCCGCCGACGGAGGTACGGACCGAGGCTCTGCCCGCCATCGAACGCCACCTCGCCGAGGTCGCGGCCGGCTGCCGCCCCTTCCCGCTCCGCCTGGAAGGCACCGGGACCTTCCGGCCGCTCTCCCCGGTGGTCTTCGTCAAGGTCACCGACGGGGTGGCGGGCTGCACCGCCCTCCAGGCCCGTATCCGCGCCGCCTCCGGCCCGTGCGCCCGCGAGCTCCAGTTCCCGTACCACCCGCATGTGACCATCGCCCACGGCATCACCGAAGCGGCCATGGACCGCGCCCAGGCCGGGCTCCGGGACTTCACCGCGACCTGGACGATCGGTGGCTTCGCCCTCTACGAGCAGGGCGCGGACGCGGTGTGGCGGCTGGAGCGGGAGTACCCCTTCGGGCCGCAGACCGCCGGCGTCCCCCGCCAGGCCGCCGACCTCTCCCGCCCCTCGGCACCGTCCTGCTGACGGCTGACGGCTGACGGCTGACGGCTGACGGCTGACGGCGGGCCGACGCGGGTGCCCCGGCCCGCTGCCCCGGCCCGCGATGGCCGTACGGCACGTATGACCGTGCACGGTTCCGGGGTACCCGGACGCTAGTGTTCCGGATCAGCCGGGGCGCCGGCCGCCGCCTCTGCCCGACCCGGCGGCCGACAGGGCATGAGGGGAACGCCATGAACTGGTTGAGCACACTCCCGGTGATCGGACCGGTCGTCAGCCGGCTGATGACCACCCACCTCTGGCGCGCCTACGAGCGCATGCTCCGGGTGCACTGGACCAGGCTCGCCGCCGCGATCACCTTCACCAGCTTCGTCGCGCTCTTCCCGCTGCTCACCGTCGCCGCCGCGATCGGTGCCGCGCTGCTCAGCGACGCCCGGCTGCACTCGCTGGAGGGCAAGCTCGCCGAGCAGCTCCCCGGCCTCTCCGACCGGCTCGACATCGCCGGACTCGTCTCCCACGCGACCACCGTCGGCCTGGTGGCCGGTGCGGCGCTGCTGCTCACCGGCATCGGCTGGGTCGAATCGCTGCGCGACTGCCTGCGCGCCGTGTGGGAGAAGCCCGACGAGGACACCAACTTCTTCCTCGGCAAGCTCCGGGACGGCGCGCTGCTGCTCGGCGTGGGCGGCGTGGCCGTGCTCTCCCTGGCCTGTTCGACGTTCGCGTCCGCCGCGGTGGACAAGGTGGCGGAGGCGATCGGTCTCCCGGAGGGCGGCATCGGCAGCATCCTGCTCTCCTCCGCCGGATTCGTCATCGCCGTCCTGGCGGACTTCCTGCTGCTCGCCTACATACTGACCAGGCTCCCCGGCGTCCATCCGCCGCGCCGTGCCGTCGTGGTCGCCGGCCTGCTCGGCGCCATCGGCTTCGAGCTGCTGAAGCTGCTGCTCAGCGGCTACCTCCAGGGCGTCGCCTCACGGAGCATGTACGGCGCCTTCGGCACCCCGATCGCCCTGCTCCTGTGGATCAACTTCACCGCGAAGCTGCTGGTGTACTGCGCCTCCTGGACGGCCACGGAGGGGAAGGGACGGCAGGGGGAGGGCGAGGGGCTCAAGGTGCCGGAGGTGCCGGAGCATCTGAAGGGGCCGGAGCGACCGGAGGGGCCGGAGCATCTGAAGGGGCCGGAGAGGCGGGGAGACCCCGAGGACCGGGAAGGCCCCGAGGGCCCGGAGCGGCCCCGGGAGACCTAGCCCCACCTCAGGACCCAGCGCCCCAACCCGGCAGATCTCCCGCCCCTCCCTGACCCATCTCCCGCCCCCCTGCAATCACTTGGGGGAGCGGCGGCCCCGTACCAGCTCGGGCAGCGGCCAGCGGCGGTGCACGGCGAACGCCACGAGGGCGAGCACCGCCAGCGCCCCGCTGGTGAGACCCACCGCCGTCCAGGCGCCGCTCTTGCCGCCGGAGCTGTTCAGCGCGGCCTGGGTGCTCCCCTTCGCGTCCTTGTTCCTGCCCTTCGCCCCCACGGCGCCGGTGCCGTCGTCCTCGCTCCGGGGGCCGACGAGCCGGCCGACCGGCTCCACCTTGTCGGCCGCCGCGAAGCCCCAGTCGAGGAGCTTGGCGGCCTCCTTGTAGGCCTCGTTGTGCTCCTTCTTCTCCGGGTTCATGACCGTGACCAGGAGCTTGCGGTCGCCGCGCTGGGCGACACCGGTGAAGGTCGACCCCGCGTTGGTCGTCGAGCCGTTCTTCACCCCCGCGATCCCCGGATACGGCTTGATGTCGTAGTCGCCGCTCAGCAGCCGGTTGGTGTTCTGGATGCCGAACGAGGCCCGCTTGCCGTCCTTGCCCTTGTCCCCGGGGAACTGCGCACTGGCCGTCGAGCAGTACTCGCGGAAGTCGGGGTTCTGCAGACCCGACCGGGCGAACAGGCTCAGGTCGTACGCGCTGGACACCTGGCCCGGCGCGTCATAGCCGTCCGGCGTCACGACGTGGGTGTCGTGGGCGTTGAGCTCCTTGGCGCGCTTCTGCATCTGCGTGACGGTGGCCGCGGTCCCGCCGTTCATCGCCGACAGGGTGTGCACCGCGTCGTTGCCGGACCGCAGGAAGACCCCCAGCCACAGGTCGTGGACGGAGTAGCTCAGGTTCTCCCTTATCCCGACGAGGCTGCTGCCGGCGCCCATCCCCTCGAGGTCGGCGGGCTTGACCGTGTGCTTCTGGTTCTTGGGGAACTTCGGCAGCACGGTGTCGGCGAACAGCATCTTCAGGGTGCTGGCCGGCGCCAGCCGCCAGTGCGGGTTCTTGGCGGCCAGCACCTTGCCGGACTCGGCGTCGGACACGATCCACGAGCGGGCCGTCAGCAGGTCCGGGCCCGGCAGCTTGGGGCTGCCCGGCTTCAGGGCCACCTGCACGCCGGGCGCGCCCAGCCGGTCCCCGCCGATCTGCGACATCTTGGCCGGGGGCTTGGGCGCCTTCGGCTCCTTGGGGTCGGCGTGGGCGGTGCCGGCCAGGAGCGGGGTGGCCAGCAGCCCGGAGGAGGCCAGTGCGGCGACGGTGCGCAGGGGGAAGCCGTGACGCGCCGCGCGTCCGGCGCTGCCGGTCGTGGCCGAGGTGTCCGGGGCGGTCGGGTCGGTGGAAACCGTGGAAGCACTGAAGGTCGTCGGCACGTCGGTGAACGTACCCGGCTTGGCCCGGGACGCCGACAGCACCCCACGGAAGAGTGCCCCTGCCGACCGCCGGATGGAGCCGCTGCCCATACTGGGACGTATGAAGCTCTCTCGCCCCGTGTCCTGGTTCCTGCTCGCCTTCGGGGTGTGGAGCTGGTTCATCTGGATCACTTTCGTCAAAAACCTCTGGAAGGACGGGAGCGGTCTCGCCTTCGACGACGCGGGTGACCCGACCGCCTACTTCTGGGTCCATCTGCTGCTCGCGGTGGCTTCCTTTCTTTTGGGGACGGTGATCGGGGTGATCGGGTTCCGTGGTGTACGCGCCTTGCGCCGCGAAGCCGCGGACCGTACGCCCCAGCCACCCGCCTCCTCCTCGTCCGCCTCCTGAACCACGGGCACGGGGAGACGTCGTGATCTTCGCCCTGATCGTGATCCCGGTCCTCGGACTGTTCTTCGGCGTGCACCGCTACCTGTGGTGCCGACTCGTCCGCGACACCACCACCCCGGACAGCCGCCTCCGCCGCACCGGCACCGTCGCGGCCTTCGTCCTCCCCCTGTTCACCCCCGCGGCCCTGCTCTCCGCCCGCACCGGCACCCCCTTCCCCCTCCAGCAGGCCCTCGCCTGGCCCGGCTACCTCTGGCTGGCCCTGGTGCTCTACCTCACACTGGCACTGCTGGCGGGGGAAGCGGTCCGGGCGGTGTGGCTGAGGGTCGCCCCGGACCGCGAGCCGACGGAACGGGCCGGGGCATCCGCCAACGAGGGGCGGATGGAACGGGGCGCGGATTCCACCGACGACGGGCGGGCGGAACGGGATGCGGCGTCCACCGACGACGGGCGCGCGGAACGGGGCGCGGCGTCCATCGACGACGGGCGCGCGGAACAGGCCGGGGCGTCCGCCGGGCAGAGACGCACGCAGGACAGCGCCTCGCCCGCCGCTCCCGCCCGCGAACCCGAATCCGACCCCCCGGCCCCGCCCCCGAATCCGTCCCCCTCCTCTCCCTCCCCCTCCCCCACACTCCTCCCGCCCCACACCCCGGCCCTGCCGCCGCCCCCCACCCCGCCCCGCCGTCTCTTCCTCGCCCGGGCGGTCGCCGCCGGCGCCACCCTCGCCGCCACGGCCGCCGTCGGATACGGCACCGCCACGACCCTCCGCGGCCCGGTGGTCAAGCGCGTCACGATCCCGCTGGCCAAACTGCCGCGCGCCGCCCACGGCTTCCGGATCGCCGTGGTCAGCGACATCCACCTGGGCCCGATCCTCGGCCGCGCCCACACCCGGCGCGTCGTCGAGACGATCAACCGCACCCACCCCGACCTGGTGGCCATCGTCGGCGACCTGGTCGACGGCAGCGTCACCGACCTCGCCCCGGCCGTCGCCCCCCTGCGCGAACTCCGCGCCCGCCACGGCACCTTCTTCGTCACGGGAAACCACGAGTACTACTCCGGCGCCGACCAGTGGGTCGACCACGTACGGGAGTTGGGCATCCACCCGCTGGAGAACGTACGCACCGAACTCCCCGGCTTCGACCTCGCCGGCATCAACGACGTCGCCGGCCAGACCGAACAGTCCGGCCCCGACTACGACCAGGCCCTCAGCGACCGCGACCCCGCCCGCGCCGTCGTCCTGATGGCCCACCAGCCGGTCACCATCCGCGACTCCGTCCGCTACGGCGTCGACCTCCAGCTCTCCGGCCACACCCACGGCGGCCAGATGTGGCCCTTCACCTACATCGCCGACGCCACCAACCCCACCCTCGCGGGCCTGGAACGCTACGGCGACACCCAGCTCTACGTCTCCCGCGGCGCAGGCACCTGGGGCCCACCGGTACGCCTGGGCGCCCCACCGGACATCACGGTGGTGGAACTGGCTTCGCTGCGGGCGTAGTTCCGCGACCGGGGCGCTGCTGGGCCGGTCCGGAGGGGTGAACGGCGCGCGGTTCGGGTATTGGGTAACGGACTGTCTACAAAGTGCGGTTGCATTACGCCTGGAATCGGACAGATCACGACTTACGATCTTGCTATTCCGGCCACCAAGTCCGTAACCTTTATTGACTTTACGCTGCCCGTCGACCCTCGCCGTGGCGGCGCCGGACGGGGCGGCGCGGCGATCGGGCGACGGGGTTCAGCCGGGTGCGCGCATTACGGGGAGAGTGGTCATGGGCAAGCATTTCAAGGTTGATCTCGACGAGCTGGACGGCGTCGTCCGCCAGCTCCGGCATCTTCAGCACGACATGAATGAAACCGGCCAGAACGTCGAGTACGGCACGAACATTCCCAAGTCGGCATTCGGGATCAACTTCGGCGAGGCGGAGGAAGTCTCCCACGCCCATGACCGCATGCAGACGTACCTGAAGGACGTCGTCAAGGCACTCCAGGACCTCACCCACAAGTTCGGCGAGAAGACGGAGTCCAGCCGCGGTGCCTACGAGGACCAGGACCACGCGACCAAGGTCTCGATGAACGGCTGATGTTCCACGGTGGGTGCAGGACGAGGACGAGAGGAATGACGATGAAGGGGGGCCGTTGTGGTTAGTGCCATGGAAGAGCGTGAGAGCGCTCAGGCGATGGAGAAGCAGCGGGAGGATGATGAGCGGGCGGACAAGCTGAAGTCCTTCAAGGGCCAGCGCCTGACCCCGCGCTCTCCTTCCGACTTCCATCACCACGGCATCGACGCGCTCCGCAAGATGATCGAGAACGCCAAGCCGGACACGCTCGAGGCTGCTGGCGACCACTGGCGCAAGTCCGCCGACATGCTCGGTGGGCACGACGGCCAGGGGGGCATCCGCAAGAAGTTCATGGATGCCGTCGATCACGCGACGGCGCACTGGGAGGGCTCGGCGGCGGACGCGTTCCGCCGGGAGGCCGTCAGCGTCCTCAGCAAGATCGACAAGACGTACCGGCATGCCCGCAAGGCCGAGGCGTCCTTGATCGGCTCGCGTGAGTCGGGTCCGCATGTGGGCCTCGCCCACAACCTGCGCGAGGCCATGACCGCCATGTCCAAGATCCACAACCCGGGCAAGTGGGACCGCTTCAAGGACGACAGCGGCGACGACTCCCAGTTCCATCGGGACATGGCGAACCCGAAGATGGACACCCGCCAGGCGCTGGCGCTCAACCGGGACAAGCTGTCCCTGACCAAGGAGCGCCAGGTCGAGGCCGTCATCGTGATGGATGAGCTGGCGAGCCACTACTCGGGACGTGCCGAGATCTGGCAGGACGACGGCGACGACGGCCTCAACGGCGACTGGCCGAAGGAGCCCTCGAGCAACCAGCATCCGCCTCCGGTGCGAATGCCCGACACGGCCGACAGGTTCCACCCGGACCCGTCGTCGGTCACACCGCACCAGCCCAGCGGTGCGGGTGGTGGCGCGGTCCCGGCCGGATTCGACGGACCCAAGATCAGCCGGCCGGATCTCCCGGTCACGACCGGACTCGACAGCGTGCAGGGCGGCACCATGACCCCGCCCTCGGTTTCCGGTGGGCACAGCGGTCTCCCCTCCGGCGGCGGACACGGCGTGGTCGGCGGCCCGGGCGGCGGTCCGGGCGGCGCGATGCCGCCGGGCCCCATCGGTATGCCAGGGGGCGCCCTGCGTTCCGGTGGCGGCCGTGGTGTACCGGGCGCCGGCGGCATGCGAGGCGGCATGCCGGGCGCGGCAGGTGCGGGCGGCGCCAAGGGCGGCAAGGCGGGCGTGGCAGGCCGCAGCGGTGCGCAGGCGCGTACCCGTGGCGGCATGGTCGGCAAGCCGGGCGGCCCCGCGGGCGGCGCCAAGCAGGGCGGTGCTGGACTGCACCGCAGCCGTGGCGGCCAGCAGGCGGGCATGGGGGCCGCCGGAGCCAAGGGCAAGGACAAGAAGGAGAAGGAGCGCACCACCGGTCAGCGCCCCGACTACCTCGTCGAGGACGAAGAGACCTGGACGCCGCAGCGCAACGTGGCGCCTCGCGTCATCGAGTAGGACACCTGCACCGTCGTATGACGGCTGGTAAGGAGTGGCCCCGCACCCCGAGGGTGCGGGGCCTCTCGTCATGATGGAACACTGCCGCCCGGACAGCACAGCGAGAAGGAGCCAAGCATGAGGGTCACCCGAACACTGCGCGCGACGGTGGGTGCCGCGCTGACCGGCGCGCTGCTCATCACCGCGAGCGGTACCGCCTCCGCGGATCAAACCCGCAAGGATCTGTGGCCGTTGGAAGCGTTCGGGGCCGAGCAGCTGTGGAAGGAGGCCACGGGCAAGGGCGTGAAGGTGGCCGTCCTCGACACGGGTTTCCGGAAGACCCACCAAGATCTGAGGGGACAGTTCCTCCCCGGGCCGGACTTCGGGAAGGCAACCCAGGAAGAGGGGGCCAAGAACCTCGATCCGGGTGAGAGCGTTCTTGACCACGGTACCGGTATGGCGGCGATCATCGCAGGCCGTGGCCACGGCCCGGGGGGCTCCGAGGGCGTCAAGGGCTTGGCGCCCGACGCCAAGATCCTTCCCGTTCCGGAGTACAAGAACTCCGGGCTGGCCACGCGCTGGGCGGCGGACCACGGTGCTGACGTCATCAACATGTCCTACACCGAGGGCCGTTCGGCCGACACGTGCGAAGCCATCCATTACGCGATCTCCAAGGGCGCCGTGGTGGTGGCCGGCATGGGTAACGAGTCCGCGACCGAGAAGAACTATCCGGTGGGCTGCCCCGGTGTGATCGGGGTCGGTGCGGTCGACGAGTACGGCAAATCGGCTGAATTCAACAACTACAACTCCGACATGGACCTGCTCGCACCCGGGGTGAAGATCCCGGCCGCGACGGGCAAGAGCGACTCCAGCTACCACACCGAGAACGGCAACTCAGGCTCGACGGCCTACGTCTCCGCCGCAGTCGCCCTCCTCAAGGAGAAGTACCCCGACCTCACGCCAGGCCAGATCGCCAACCGCCTGGTGAAGACGGCAGGCCTGCCCAGCGACCAGAAGGACCTCAAGGTCCCGGACGCGCACTACGGCTACGGCTACATCCAGCCCGGCCCCGCCCTGCGGAAGGACATCCCCGCAGGCTCCAAGGAAGGCCCGCTGCCGATGCCGAAGGGCAAGGCCTCAGCGCAGCTGGACGCCGGAGCGCAGGACGCCGACCCGCCGATGGGCGGCAAGGCGATTATGAACAAGGCCCTCCTCTACGGCGGCATCGGCGTCGGAGTTCTGGTGGTCGTCGGGGCCGTCATCGCCATCGTCCGGGTGTCCCGCCGCAAGAGCGCAGGCGGTCAGAGCTGGGGCTGAGGCGACTGCCGCGGCCGCAGCGTTCACCCCGCCGGGTCGCGCAGATTCCGCGTGCCAGGGGCGCAGCTGTTGCCGGTTGTCAACGCGGCCGGACGCCGCCGCTGCCCGGAGGCAGGTGGTGCCGGGCGGGAGGAAATTCCGGCGACACCTGCCCGGACCCGCTGTTACCTTCCCACCCCATGGACCCCGTAGGTGAAAAAGCTATACGCGCCTCGTTCGTCAATTGCTCGAAGGGCGAGGCGAGCCGGATCAATCTGCCCGTGGGGCTGGCCGAACTCCCCTGGGCGGATCTGGACTTCCTGGGGTGGCGGGACCCGGGCGCGCCGGACCGGAGTTATCTGGTGGCGCCGCGGGGGGACGGGATCACCGGGGTGACGCTGCGGCGGCCGCAGGGGGTGCGGCGGAGTTTCACCAAGACGACGGTGTGTTCGGTCTGTGTGACCGGGCACCCGGGGTCCGGGGTCAGTCTGCTCGCCGCGCGCCGGGCCGGGCCGCTGGGGCGGCAGGGGAACACCGTCGGGACGTATCTCTGTGCCGACCTGGCCTGTTCCCTCTACGTGCGGGGGCGTAAGAGGTCCCAGCTCGCCGGGCGGCACGAGGAGACGCTGCCGCTGGAGGAGCGGATCGCGCGCACCGTGCGCAACCTGGACGCCTTCCTGGACAAGGTCCTGGAGGGGGAGCGGTAGCGGCGCGACGCCGTCCGTCACAAGCCGCGTCCCCACCCGCCCCCTCCGTCACAGCCCATGCCGCCCCAAGAAGCCCTGGATCAGGCCCTGCCACTCCTCCGGGCGTTCGACCATGGGCAGATGGCCGGTGGCGATCTCGGTGTGGACGGCGCCGGGGATGTGGTCCGCCAGGTAGCGCGAGTGGGACGGGTGTACCAGTGCGTCCAGCGTGGTGGCGATGACCAGGGTCGGCACCGAGATGCCGGGCAGGTCGGCGGTGGTGTCCAAGGTGCGGGCGAGTGACGCCTGTTCGGCGGAGCCGCTCGGCGGCAGTGACGGGTCCGGGTCCAGTGCGGCGGCCCGTTCCGCGGGGGACAGGGCGTTGAAGTGGGCGGGGGCGAAGCCGCTGAGGGCGCGGGCGTGGGCGAAGCCGGTGTGGTCGGCGCGCTCCAGGAGGTGCAGGTACAGGTCGAGCCAGACGGCCGTACGGGCATCCGCCGCTGCGAGGCCCGCCGTCAGCACGAGGCCGCGTACCCGCTCGGGGTGGCGGGCGGCGGCCCGTACGGAGACAGCGGTGCCCATCGAGTAGCCGATCAGGGTGAAGGTCTCCAGGCCGGCCGCGGTGGCCGCGGCGACCAGGGCGTCGGCCAGTGCGTCCAGCTGCAACGGGCCGGTGGCGCGCGGGGTTTCACCGGAGCCCGGGTAGTCGGGGGCCACGACGCGATGGCCGGTGACGGTCAGCGCGGGGATGAGGCCGCCGTAGTTGTCCCGGATGCTGCCGGTCGCTCCGTGGGCCAGCAGGATGCCGGGTCCGGCCGGATCGCCGGCGACGGTGGTGGACAGGGGCGGGAGGGCGGTGGGCGCGGTGTGCGCGGCGGGAATCTGCGTCATGGCCACGAGGTTGCACCTTGACGCCGGTGTGAAGGTCAAGGCGGCCCGGCACCGGTGGTACGGCCCGGCGTTGGAGGGGGACGGATGCGGATCGGTGAGCTGGCACGGCGGACGGGAGTCAGCACGCGGGTGCTGCGCTATTACGAGCAGCGGGGGCTGCTCCACGCCCGGCGGGACGGCAACGGCTACCGGCGCTACGACGCAGGGGAGTCGGTGGAGCGCGTCGGGCGGATCAGGGAACTCCTCGCCGTCGGGCTGAACACCGACGACATCCGTGCGCTGCTGCCCTGCGCCCAGGGCGGCCCCGGGCTGCAGGCGTGTGCGTTCTCCAGCGGCGTCCTGAACCGGCAGATGGCGCAACTGGAGGCGGAGATAGCCGAGTTGACCCGAAAGCGGGCCGCGCTCGCCGCGTATGCGCAGGTCATGCAGGCGCGCCGGGCGGAGGGCGAGGCGCTGGCGGCGAAGGCGTTGCGGTCGGCCTGAGCTACCCGCCGCCGACCCCGCCCGACCCCCTGCCCAAAGCACCGCCCAACCCCCCGACCCTACCCACCAGTTCCGCTTGCGGACGTCCGCACTTCGGACAGATCCTCGTGAGCACGCCGCTCGGGGAGGCGGCGGGGACTCAGGGGGACGATGTGCTGCGAGTGCACTTCACCGCGCAGGATCTGGTGCGTACGCGAGTGGCCGAGGGGGCCGACCCGTTATGGGAGACGGTGCTGAGTCTGCACGCGCTGCGGGAGAGCCGGGCCGAACCGGCGCTGGCCGCCTGGCGGCAGCACGCCGTACGGCACGGGCCGGGGCCGCTGCGGACCCTGCTGCCGCTGGTGCCGCGGTACGGCTACTTCCCGGACTTCCTCACGCCTTTCGCGGGCCTGGACGGGGTGGAGCCGGGGCTGGAGGCCGTGATGAGCACCCCGCGGGAGCGGCTGCGGTCCGAGTTGGTGCTGCTGTCGGGGCACCGGGCGCTGCCGGGCTGGGCGCGCGGGATCGCGGACGGCGAGCCGGCCGCGCTGCGCCGGCTCGCGCGCAGCCTGCGGACGTACCACCACACGGCGGTGGCGCCGAGCTGGCCGCGGATCGCCGAACGGGTCGGCGCGGACCGGGCGTTGCGCAGGCATGCGCTGGCGCAGTCCGGGGCGGTGGCGATGCTGCGGACGTTCGGGCCGGTGATGCGCTGGCGGCCGCCGGTGCTGGAGGTCGGCTACCCGGTGGAGCGGGACCTGTATCTGGAAGGGCGGGGGCTGGTGTTCGTCCCGTCGTACTTCTGCCGTGCGGTGCCGGTGGCGCTGGTGGACGACGCCCTGCCGCCGGTGCTGGTGTACCCGGTGAAGGAGAGGGTGAGCGACCGTGCCGAAGGGCCCCGCCTCCGGGGATACGGAGGCGAGGCCCTTCGGGAGATGCCGGCGTTGCTCGGCGGCCGGGTCGGGACCCGGATCGCCGCCGGGCTCAGAAGCGGCGGGTGATCAGCGCCCGCTTGACTTCCTGGATGGCCTTGGTGACCTCGATACCGCGCGGGCAGGCGTCCGTGCAGTTGAACGTCGTCCGGCAGCGCCAGACGCCGTCCTTGTCGTTGAGGATCTCCAGCCGCTGCTCGCCGCCCTCGTCACGCGAGTCGAAGATGAAGCGGTGCGCGTTGACGATCGCCGCCGGGCCGAAGTACTGGCCGTCGTTCCAGAACACCGGGCACGAGGACGTGCAGGCGGCGCACAGGATGCACTTGGTGGTGTCGTCGAAGCGCTCGCGGTCCTCGGCGGACTGCCGGCGCTCACGGGTCGGCTCGTTGCCGGTCGTGATGAGGAAGGGCATCACATCGCGATAGGCCTGGAAGAAGGGCTCCATGTCGACGACAAGGTCCTTCATCACGGTGAGGCCCTTGATGGCCTCGACCGTGATCGGCTTCTCCGGGTTGATGTCCTTGATCAGCGTCTTGCAGGCGAGACGGTTGCGGCCGTTGATCCGCATGGCGTCCGAGCCGCAGATGCCGTGGGCGCAGGAGCGGCGGAAGGTCAGCGTCCCGTCGAGCTCCCACTTGATCTTGTGGAGGGCGTCCAGGACGCGCTCCTTGGGGTCGATCTCCAGCTGGAAGTCCTCCCAGCCGGCGTCCTCCGAGACCTCCGGGTTGAACCGGCGGATGCGGAAGGTGACCGTGATCAGGTGCGAAGCGCCGTCCTCGGCCGCGTCCAGCGCCGCGGAGTGCTTGTCGAGAGTCGGGGTGCTCATCAGTACTTACGCTCCATCGGCTGGTAGCGGGTCTGCACGACCGGCTTGTAGTCGAGGCGGATCGACTCGGCGCCGTCTGCGCCCACCTCGCGGTACGCCATGGTGTGCCGCATGAAGTTGACGTCGTCGCGGTTGGGGTAGTCCTCGCGGTAGTGACCGCCGCGGGACTCCTTGCGGGCGAGCGCGGACACCGCCATCACCTCGGCCAGGTCGAGGAGGTTGCCCAGCTCGATGGCCTCCAGCAGGTCGGTGTTGAACCGCTTGCCCTTGTCCTGGATGGACACGTTCAGGTAGCGCTCGCGCAGCTCGCCGATCTTCTCGACCGCGGTCTTGATCGTCTGCTCGGTGCGGAACACCATCACGTTGGCGTCCATGGTCTCCTGCAGCTCCTTGCGGATCTCGGTGACCCGCTCGCTGCCCGTGGAGTTGCGCAGCCGCTCGACCTGTTCGGCGACCAGCTTCGCCGGGTCCTCGGGCAGCTCGACGTACTCGGCGGTGGCCGAGTACTCCGCCGCCGCGATGCCGGCCCGGCGCCCGAAGACGTTGATGTCCAGGAGCGAGTTGGTGCCCAGGCGGTTGGCGCCGTGCACGGAGACACAGGCCACCTCGCCGGCGGCGTACAGGCCCGGCACGACGGTGGTGTTGTCGGCCAGCACCTCGCCCTCGACGTTGGTCGGGATGCCGCCCATGGCGTAGTGCGCGGTCGGCTGGATCGGGATCGGGTCCGTGTAGGGCTCGATACCGAGGTAGGTCCGCGCGAACTCGGTGATGTCCGGGAGCTTGGCGTCCAGCTGCTCCGGCGGCAGGTGGGTGAGGTCCAGGTAGACGTGGTCGCCCTCGGGACCGCAGCCGCGGCCCTCGCGGATCTCCGTGTAGATGGAGCGCGAGACGACGTCACGCGAGGCGAGGTCCTTCATGACGGGCGCGTACTTCTCCATGAAGCGCTCGCCGTCCTTGTTGCGGAGGATGCCGCCCTCACCACGGGCGCCCTCCGTCAGCAGGATGCCCATGCGCCAGATGCCCGTCGGGTGGAACTGGAAGAACTCCATGTCCTCCAGCGGCAGCCCGCGGCGGTAGGCCGCGGCCTGGCCGTCACCGGTCAGGGTGTGCGCGTTGGAGGTCACCTTGAAGAACTTGCCGGTGCCGCCGGACGCGAAGATGATCGCCTTCGCCTGGAAGACGTGGATCTCGCCGGTGGCCAGCTCGTACGCGACCACACCGGCGGACTTCTTGACGCCGTCGACGTCCTGGAGCAGCAGGTCCAGCACGTAGAACTCGTTGAAGAACTCCACGCCCTCCTTGACGCAGTTCTGGTACAGCGTCTGGAGGATCATGTGGCCGGTGCGGTCCGAGGCGTAGCAGGACCGGCGGACCGGGGCCTCACCGTGGTTACGGGAGTGACCGCCGAAGCGGCGCTGGTCGATCGTGCCGTCCGGCGTGCGGTTGAACGGCAGGCCCATCTTCTCCAGGTCGAGGACCGAGTCGATGGCCTCCTTCGCGAGGATCTCGGCGGCGTCCTGGTCGACCAGGTAGTCGCCACCCTTGATCGTGTCGAAGGTGTGCCACTCCCAGTTGTCCTCCTCGACGTTCGCGAGGGCGGCGGCCATACCGCCCTGGGCGGCGCCGGTGTGGGAGCGGGTCGGGTAGAGCTTCGTCAGGACCGCGGTGCGGCTGCGCTTGGTCGACTCGATGGCCGCACGCATGCCCGCGCCACCGGCGCCGACGATGACGGTGTCGTACTTGTGGATCTTCATGGTTCCAGTCAGCCCCGGCTTCAGGAGATGTTCGGGTCGAAGGTGAAGATCACCAGCGTGCCCAGAAGGACGGTGAACACCGTCGCGGTGTACAGCAGCATCTTCAGCCAGAAGCGGGTGTTGTCCCGCTGCGCGTAGTCGTTGATGACCGTACGCAGGCCGTTGGCGCCGTGCAGCATGGCCAGCCACAGCATCAGCAGGTCCCAGACCTGCCAGAACGGCGAGGCCCAGCGGCCGGCCACGAACGCGAAGCCGATCTTGGAGACGCCGCCGTCGAGGACCAGCTGGATCAGCAGGTGACCCAGGACCAGGACGACCAGCACGATGCCGGACAGCCGCATGAACAGCCAGCCGTACAGCTCGAAGTTGGTACGGGTCGACTTCGGGGTCTTGGCCGTGCGCTTGCGCGGCGCCTCGATGACCGGAGCCGGGTGGTCCACGTCATAGAGCGAGACGCTGTCGTCCGCGCCCGTGGTACCCGCGGGGGTGGTTTCAGCAGACATCTCGCGTCAGCTCCCGAACAGCGTGCGCAGGGTGTGCTGCAGCACGGGGTAGAAGGCACCGGCCATCAGGACGACCCAGACACCGACAACGGTCCACAGCAGCTGCTTCTGGTACTTCGGGCCCTTGGACCAGAAGTCCACGGCGATGACCCGCAGGCCGTTCAGCGCGTGGAAGAGGATGGCGGCCACCAGGCCGTACTCCATCACATTGACGATCGGCGTCTTGTAGGTCGCCACGACGTCGTCGTACGCCTCGGGGGAGACGCGGACGAGTGCGGTGTCGAGGACGTGAACGAACAGGAAGAAGAAGATGAGGACGCCGGTGACTCGATGAGCCACCCAGGACCACATGCCTTCCCGGCCGCGGTACAGCGTTCCAGCCGGCACGGAAAAACCCTCCGGGAGCGGGGATTGGGGCCAGCCGGCTTCTCTGTCGGTCGGGCCCGGCCGGGTACGGTCCACCGGCCCTGGCCATCGTAGCGACGTGTTGTCGGTTCCTTGCGCCGGGGTCCTCAGGTGTGATCAAACAGCCACCAACGGGCTATCACACAAGTGCGAAACGGAACATTACCGGCCAGACGGCCGTGATCCCCTACGGGCCGGAGGCCGTGAGCCGTTACGGAACCGAGGCCGTGAGCCGGGCCAGCCGTCCGCGGGTCAGCCGGCGCAGCTCGTCCGCGGCGACCGCCCGCTCCTCGTCGGGCTCGTGGCCCAGCCGGGTGCGGATCGCGGCCAGCACCTGGTCGAGCAGCTCCTCGTCGCGGTAGCCGTCCAGACAGATGACGAAGACATGGCGAAAGCGCCGCTCGTACTCGGCGTGCGCGGCGCGCAGTGCGGTGTGGGCGGCCAGTGTGCCGGGGCCGCGGGCGCCGACGAGCGGCTGCGGGGAGAGCGACTCCTCGGCGAGCGCCTCGTCCAGCTCGGCCGCGGTCAGGTCGTAACAGGCCTCGTCGGACGCGGCGAGCAGGGACTCCACATCGGGATACGGGCGGTGTGCGGCGACCCGCTCGGCCCAGCGGAGGCTGCCGCAGCAGCTCAGCAGCGAGGCCAGGGCGCCGTCCCGGGGCAGTGCGTTGAAACGGGGGAGGCCGGTCGCCCCGGCGCCCGGGCGCGGCAGTGCGGCACCGGGGACCCGCGGAGATATGCCGCGCCGCGGCGGCTGCGGAGGGGGCAGCGTCGTCGGCCGGGCGGCCGGGATGTCACCGGACAGCATGGGCTCCTCGGACGGATGCGAATAGGGCGGTTCGACAGGTGCGGGACGGAGGACTGAAGGAAGCTGGGGGAGATGCGGACCGAAGCCGGGATGCGTACGAGGCGGCGGCGGGTATGGCGGTGGTACGTGTGCGACGTCACCCCGGCGGTTTCCGGCGGTTCCGGGAGAGCCCTGTGAAGGGGGTGACACCGGAGACGCCACGCTAACGACGCCTGGCGACGACTGTCCGACGGATGCGCGAATTTCACCCGGATGGGAGAGCTTCCGCGCGTTCCGTGGACGACCCGCTCCGCACACCTGGCAATGCCTTCGCCCCGAAAAGTGAGGATTGCACGATGTCGAACCCGATGCGGCCGCCGCGCGCCCCGCGGCCCTCGGCCTCGCCGTACCCCGCGACGCCGCCGACCGGGCTCCGGGGCCCGGCAGCCCGGTCCGCACTGCCGGCCGCGGCCCTCGCCGGAGCCCTGCTGCTCGCCGGCTGCACCGGCACCGCGGACACCGAGCCGCCCGGGAGCACCAGCGCCAAGGTCAACCCCACCTCCGCCGGAGCCACCCCGACCTGGGCGCCGGTGACCGGGACACCGCGGGTCATCCCCGCCGTCCGCGACTTCCGCGCCGCCGACGGCCGTGGCTGGCGGCCCTCCAAGGGGGCCCGGGTGGTCGTACCGGCCGGCGAGAAGAGCAATGTCGCCGACGAGGCCCAGCGGATGGCCCGCGACCTCGGGCTGACCGTCGTCTACGGCGACCAGACCGTACGGCCGGGCGACGTCGAGGTGAAGCTGACGGGCAAGAACGGTGTGGACCAGGCGGACAACGTGCCCGTCCGGGGCGCCGCCGACGAGGCCTACACGCTCACCGCCGACGGCACCCGGCTCACTCTCACGGCCCCCACCGACGCCGGAATCTTCTACGGCACCCGCACCGTCAAACAGGCCGTGCGCGCCGCCGGCGGACTGCCCGAGGGCACCATCCAGGACCGGCCCGGCCGCCCGCAGCGCGGGATGTCACTGGACAACGCCCGCAAGCCGTTCACCCAGGACTGGATCGAGGCCCGGCTCCGGGAGATCGCCGACCTCAAGCTCAACCAGTTCCAGCTGCACTTCTCCGACGACCAGGGCTTCCGCATCCAGAGCGACACCCACCCCCAGATCGTCTCCGCCGACCACCTCACCAAGGCGCAGATCCGGCAGATCGTCGCCCTCGCCCGCAGTCTGCACATCTCCGTCGTCCCGGAACTCGACTCGCCCGGCCACCTGGGCGCCGTGCTGGCCCACTATCCCGAGCTCCAGCTGCGCAACGCGCAGGGCCGGGTGATCACCGGCGCGATCGACATCTCCAACCCCAAGTCCGCCCCGCTGATCGACTCGCTGCTGAGGGAAATGAGCGAGCTGTTCACCAACCCCAAGGGCGCCCCGGCGTACTGGCACCTGGGCGGCGACGAGTACCAGGCCCTGATGTCGTCCTCTCCGGCGACCAAGTACCCGCAGCTCGCGCGGGCCGCACGGCAGAAGTACGGGCCCAACGGCACCATCGAGGACCTCACGACCGGCTGGCTCAACGACCGGCAGAAGACCGTGCAGGCCAAGGGCAAGAACCGGATCGAGGCCTGGAACGACGGCTTCTTCTCCAGCCCGCAGGTGTCCGCCGACAAGAACCGGATGGTCGACTACTGGACCGGCAAGGAGTCCGGCCACCGTGATCCCTCGGACTTCCTGCGCGAGGGCCGCAACGTCATGAACTTCAACGACGAGTACCTCTACTACGTCCTCGGTGAGCCCAACCAGTTCGTCTACCCGACCGGCCAGCGGATCTACGAGAGCTGGACCCCTCTGGTGATCCGCGGCACCCGGCCGGTGACGGTGCCCGCGAGCATGACCGGCCCGGACCGGATTCCCGGGGCGCGCTTCGCGATCTGGTGCGACCGGGCGCAGGCGCAGACCGCGGCGCAGGTGGCGGCCGGTATCCGGCTGCCGCTGGCGGCGCTGGCGCAGAAGACCTGGGACCCGCGGACACCCACCCTGTCCTGGTCGCAGTTCAAGGTGCTGGCGAGCCGGGTGTGACCACCGGCCCGGTAAGAAACGGGTGAGAGAAGCGAGGACGGCCGGGGCCGCCACCCCCCACAGGAGAGGCCCCGGCCGTCGTTCGCGAAGGGCCGGTGACGGCCCCCTATCCGATACAGCGCCAGACGACGCGAAAGCGTCACACGGGGTACGGGCAGGGGTACGGCTCGTGGTCTGGACGCGGGCCGGGCGGGGCCCGTAACGTGCGGATCTGCGCTGGTGGGCGCGGTGTTCGCGCCGCTTGCCGCGGTCCGGAACGCCGTCCTCCCCCGGGAGCTCCCGATGGATTCGTGCGCGCACTCGGCCGGTGCCCCGGCGACGCCGTCCGCGCCCGCTTTCCCGGTCCCGCCGGAGCGGGCGGTGCGCCCCTCCCGGGTGTGGAGCACGCCGGCTCACGCGTTACGGTCAGCAGGAACATCCCGGGTTACCGGGGGTTTCCGGCCGACGGTGGCCGGCGGCGGCAGTCGGCACAGTTCCGGCGCCGCAGGCGGAACCGGGCCGGTGACATGGCCGAGTGAAGCGACAATGCAGCAAGGACCGGGCGGCGGACATTCCGCGTGCGACAGGATGGACCCGTGCGAGGGGACGACATTCAGCCGGACGACCGTCGGCTGACGGCGGCCGTGCAGGCGGCGCAGGACGGCGACGAGGCGGCGTTCCGTACCGTCTATCGCGCCGTACATCCCCGACTTCTGGGGTATGTGCGGACCTTGGTGAGCGAACCGGACGTAGAGGACGTCACCTCCGAAGCCTGGCTCCAGATCACCCGTGACCTCGCCCGCTTCAGCGGCGACGCCGACCGCTTCCGCGGGTGGGCCGCCCGTATCGCCCGCAACCGCGCCCTCGACCACATCCGGATGCGCGGCCGCCGTCCGGCGATCGGCGGCGACGAGAGCGAACTGGCAGACACCCCCGCCGCGTCCGACACCGCGGGTGAGGCCCTCGAATCCCTGGGCACCGGCCACACCATGCGGCTGATAGCCAGGCTGCCGCAGGACCAGGCCGAGGCCGTGGTGCTCCGGGTGGTGGTCGGGCTCGACGCCAAGAGCGCCGCCGAGGTGCTCGGCAAACGGGCCGGGGCGGTGCGCACCGCCGCGCACCGCGGGCTGCGACGGCTCGCCGAACTCCTCGGTGAGATGCCCGGCCCCGGCCCCGACGGGCGGAACGACAACGGTCAGGACGGCGGCGAAGACGGCGCCGGCCCACAGCAGGGCGCCCCCTCGGAGCGGTCCGCACCGGGCGCGCGCCGAGGTGGTGGAACGGTGAACGGGGTGCCCGTACAGGGCAGAAGGCGCCACGACGGCGTGACGGAATCGTACGTACCAGGTGTGACGGAAACGGCCGCACGAACGCAGAAGGACATGTGATGGCCGACGACCGGTACAACTGGCTCGACAAGGACACCGCGGAGCGATTGCTGCGCGGTGAACAGGTCAGTGCCCGGCACGGTGACGGCGCACGCGAACTCGAACAGCTCCTCCAGGCCGCCGCCGCGGTCGGCAGCCGGACGCCCGGCTCAGCCGAACTCCCCGGTGAAGAGGCCGCCGTCGCCGCGTTCCGGCAGGCCGCCCGCCGCGGCGCCGGCGCCGCGCAGCACGCCGCCGCCGAACCCCTTTCCGGCGGACACACCGCACGCGCCACCGAACGCACCCGCCTCGGCCGCCCCTTCCGGCGCGGCTTCGCCGTGGCCCTCGCCGCCTGCGCCATCGGCGGTGTCGCCGTCGGCGCCGGCACCGGAGTGCTGCCCACCCCCTTCCGGGGCGACGACGAACCCACACCCGCCTCCAGCGTCTCCGCCGCCGAGTCCCCCGGGCCGTTCGACACCCGCGAGCCCGGCGCCCAGACCGACGGCACCACGGGACACACCCCCGACCCCACCCCCGACAGGAAGTCGGCCGGTCGCACCGAGACCCCCGCACCCGGCAGCAGCCCCGGCGCCACCAAGCGCCCCGGCCGCGGCACCCCCAGCGGCGGCACCGGACACGACGACAGACCCGGCGGCACCGGCACCCTCCCCGGCCAGGGCGACAAGAACAACCTGCTGCTCTCCCTGTGCCGGAGCTACGAGTCCGGCAAGCGGGACGGCATGGACCGCGACACCCTGCGGCGCCTCGAACGCAAGGCCGGCGGCGCCGACAAGGTCCACCTCTTCTGCCGTGCCTACCTCGCCCGCTACCAGACCGGCGGCAACTCCGGCGGCGGCGACGGCTTCGGCGGCTCCACCGGCGGCACCGGCCAGAGCGGCGGCTCGGGCGACGAGGACGACGACCACCACCCCTCCCAGCCGCCCGGCACCACCCCCGGCCCCGGCACGCCCACCTCGGCGCCCGACCCCTCGGTGACCGCCACGGACCCCGGAAACGAGGGCCCGGGCGGAACCTCCACCCCGTAGGTGTGACGTTTTTCGAGCGGGTGACGCAGTACTGAGTGAAGCCGACTGGTCATCGGCTGCGCGAGGAGCCGGGGTTCCCCCCGTACCCACGGCTCAGCGCACATGGCGCGGGCGGGGCACGTTCCCCCGGCCCTGCCCGCGCCCTTCTCCCTCTTGCGCCTGAGTCGGCGCCGCTCTCGCGGATGTGGTTGCTCCGGGTGGGGGTGGAGCAATTCTCGCTTCGGTCAGAGACCTTCTTCGGTCCCCGCGTATGTGCGGGTCAGTGGTAGATGACCACCTTGGTGCCTGGCTTGGCTGTGGTGAAGAGGGTGGCGAGTTTCCTTCTGTCGCGGACGTTGACGCAGCCGTGGGAGGCGCCGCGGTAGCCGTGGGCGGCGAAGTCCGCCGAGTAGTGGACGGCCTGGCCGCCGCTGAAGAACATCGCGTAGGGCATGGCCGTGTGGTACAGCGTCGAGACGTGATGGCGGCTCTTGAAGGTGATGTGGAAGGTGCCCTCGCGGGTGGGGGTGTATTGCGAGCCGAAGCGGACGTCCATCGCCGAGACGACCCGGCCGTTGACCACCCAGGTGAGCGTGTTGCTCCGCTTGCTGATGCAGATCACCCTGCCCGTCATGCAGCGCGGATCGGGCACGCCGACCGGGCGGGTGGTCGGCGGATACAGCTCCGCGTGCGACGGGCGGCGGGTCTGTGACCGCAGGGCGCGCCAGGTCGCGGGCCGCACGGTGCCCGTACGGGGCAGGCCCCACCGCTTCTGGAAGGCGCGCACCGCGCGTGCGGTGACCGAGGCGTAGAGGCCCGTCGGGGCGCGGCCGAACAGGCCCAGCTGGGCCAGTCGCGCCTGGAGTTCGCGGACCTGCGTCCCGCGTGAGCCCACCGCCATCAGCGGCCGGGAGGCCGGCGGGGCGGGGCGGGCGGTGCGCACGGGGTGCGGTCTCGTCGCGTGCCGGGCGGGGGCCGGCGGCGGGTGGTGGCCGAGTGGCGGGGGAGCGGGCGTGGTGGGGGCGTAGCGGACGCCCTTGCTGTCCGGCGCGCCGGCCCCGGTGACCGTGACGGGGCGGCAGCCCACCGCGAGCGCCGCCACCACCAGCACCGTGGCCACCGCCGGCGCCGTACCTCGTCCACTGCTCCGCTGCATGCGCAACCCCCGGATCTCGGCGGCCCGACCGGCCACCGGTGACTCTTCCCAGTGCTGCGCGGCGGCGAACCTGCGGGCATGCTGTGAGCAAGGCGTAAACCTGGACGAACCGGTCACCCGGTGGGAGGCGTACACCCATGGCACCCGAGGCGGGCAGTGTGCGGTACAACGAGAGCGGGCTGCCCATCGAGCCGGTGTACGGGCCGGCGGCGCTGGCCGGCTGGGACCCCGAGCGCAGGCTCGGCGCGCCCGGCGACTACCCCTTCACCCGGGGGGTGTACCCCTCGATGTACACCGGGCGGCCCTGGACGATGCGGCAGTACGCCGGCTTCGGTACCGCGCGCGAGTCCAACGCCCGCTACCGGCAGCTGATCGCCCACGGCACGACGGGCCTGTCCGTCGCCTTCGACCTGCCGACCCAGATGGGCCACGACTCGGACACCCCGATCGCCTCCGGCGAGGTCGGCAAGGTCGGGGTGGCCATCGACTCCGTCGAGGACATGCGGGTGCTGTTCGGCGGCATCCCGCTGGACCAGGTGTCGACGTCGATGACGATCAACGCCCCCGCGGCGCTGCTGCTGCTCCTCTACCAACTGGTGGGGGAGGAGCAGGGGGTGGCGGCCGGTCAGCTGAACGGGACCATCCAGAACGACGTCCTCAAGGAGTACATCGCGCGCGGCACCTATATCTTCCCGCCGCAGCCGTCGCTGCGGCTGACCGCGGACATCTTCCAGTACTGCCGCGCGGAGATCCCCCGGTGGAACACCATCTCCATCTCCGGCTACCACATGGCCGAGGCGGGCGCCTCCCCCGCGCAGGAGATCGCCTTCACCCTCGCCAACGGCATCGCCTACGTCCGTACCGCCGTCGCCGCCGGGATGGACGTGGACGACTTCGCGCCCCGGCTGTCGTTCTTCTTCGTCTCGCGCACCACGCTGCTCGAAGAGGTCGCCAAGTTCCGTGCCGCGCGCCGGATCTGGGCCCGGGTGATGCGGGAGGAGTTCGGCGCGAGGAACCCCAGGTCGATGATGCTGCGGTTCCACACCCAGACCGCGGGGGTGCAGCTCACCGCCCAGCAGCCGGAGGTGAACCTCGCCCGGGTCACCGTCCAGGGGCTCGCCGCCGTCCTCGGCGGCACCCAGTCGCTGCACACCAACTCCTTCGACGAGGCCATCGCGCTGCCCACGGACAAGTCGGCCCGGCTCGCGCTGCGGACCCAGCAGGTGCTCGCGTACGAGACCGATGTGACCGCCACCGTCGACCCGTTCGCCGGGTCCTACGCCGTCGAGTCGATGACGGACGAGGTGGAGGAGGCGGCCGTGGCGCTGATGGGGCGGGTCGAGGACCTGGGCGGTGCGGTGGCCGCCATCGAGCGGGGCTTCCAGAAGGACGAGATCGAGCGCAACGCCTACCGCATCGCGCAGGAGACGGATGCCGGCGAACGGATCGTGGTCGGCGTCAACCGCTTCCAGCTCGACGAGGAGGAACCCTACGAACCGCTGCGGGTCGACCCCGCCATCGAGGCCCAGCAGGCCGAACGGCTCGCCACCCTGCGGGCCCGCCGCAACCGGCGCACGGTCTCCGGGGCCCTCGACGACCTGCGCAAGGCCGCCGAGGGCACGGACAACGTGCTCTATCCGCTGCGCGAGGCACTGCGCGCGCGGGCGACGGTGGGCGAGGCGTGCGAGGCGCTGCGGGAGGTGTGGGGGACGTATGTGCCGACGGACGCGTTCTGAGGGCGCGGTGGGGGCCGGTGTCCACGGGGACGGCGGCTGGTGACCGGCGGGCGGGGCTGAGCGACACTGGTGTCATGTCGTCACCCCGCCGCACGTGCCCCGTCTGCACCCGAGAGATCGCCGTTGTCGGCGGCCGCTTCGCCCGTCATGACCCGCCCGGCCGGCGGACGGTGCTGGAACTGATCTCCTGCCCGGGGTCGCGCAGGATGGCGCCGATGATGGCGCCGGCGGAGAAGCTGTTCGACCCGGAGGAGCCGCCGTTCCCCGGGCAGCAGCCGTTGTTCTGAGCCGCGGAGCCGCCGGGCGTACGGGCGGTGGCGGAGCCGGTGCGGTGCGGTTCCGGCGCGCGACTACGGTGCCAGGACGTCCAGTTCGGCCAGCGCCCCGGCGGTGATCTCGCGGGTCAGGGACTCCGCCCGTGCCGCGTCGCCGGTGCGTACCGCCTCCGCGACCTGCACATGGAGGGTGACCGCTGCCGGGTCGGGGTCGGTGAACATCACCTGGTGCTGGGTGCGGCCGGTCAGGACGGCGGCGACCACATCGCCGAGCCGGGCGAACATCTCGTTGCCCGAGGCGGTCAGCACCACCCGGTGGAAGGCCGTGTCGTGGACGAGATAGGCGTCGAGCTGCTGGCCGCGTGAGGTGGCGACCATGCCCATCGCCTCCTCGGTGAGGCGGGCGCACTGTTCGGGGGTGGCGTGCTGGGCGGCCAGGCCCGCGGCGACCGGTTCGACGGCCGAGCGCAGCACGGTCAGCGAGCGCAGCTGCCGGGGGCGGTCCCGGCCGGCCAGCCGCCAGCCGATGACCCGCGGGTCGTAGACGTTCCACTCCTCGGTGGGGCGGACGGTCACCCCCACCCGGCGCCGGGAGGCGACCAGCCGCATGGATTCCAGGACCCGGATCGCCTCGCGGATGACCGTGCGCGAGACGTCGAAGCGCTGCTCCAGTTCGTCCGTGCGCAGGACCGTGCCCGGAGGGTAGTCGCCCGCGGTGATCGCGGGTCCCAGGGACTCCAGCACGCGGGCGTGCAGCCCCTTCCCCTCGTTTTCCATGGGCCAAGCCTACGTTCCCGCACCCCGGGCAATTAAGTATGACGTTTGCATCACAGGCTCTTGAATACGTCGTACCTAATGGGTTTCAGTGGGGGCCGCGCGCTACGGCGTACGAGGTCGAGGAAGACAGCGAGGTACACGGGATGAGCACCCCCGACGTGATCGTCGTGATGGGCGTGGCCGGCACCGGCAAGACCACGATCGGCCCGCTGGTGGCCGCCGCACTGGGCGTCCCGTACGCCGAGGGCGACGACTTCCATCCGCCGGCCAACATCACCAAGATGTCGGCGGGCATCCCGCTGGACGACGACGACCGCGGCCCCTGGCTCGACGCCATAGGGGCCTGGGCGGGCGAGCGGGCCGGGCACGGCGGGGTGGTCAGCAGCTCCGCGCTCAAGCGCGCCTACCGCGACCGGCTGCGGGCCGCCGCCCCCGGCCTCGTCTTCCTCCACCTCACCGGCGAACGCGCGCTGATCGAGGAGCGGATGGCCGAGCGCAGGGGCCACTTCATGCCGGCCGCGCTGCTGGACTCCCAGTTCGCCACGCTCGAACCGCTCGGGCCCGGCGAGGCCGGCGTCGCCGTCGATGTCTCCGGCACCCCGGAGGAGATCGCCGGGCGGGCCGTGGCCGCACTCCGCACCCGGGAAGCGGCGGCCGGCTAGCCCGGACCGGCGCCCCTCCGCACCCCACCCCCCACAGGTAACGCAGCACCCTTCCCCCTCCGTTCAACCTAGGGAATCGCCGTGACACATCTCAGCGTCGAGATGCTCGCAGCGGACGCGGCCGAGCCGATCACCACGGCCGGTCACGCGCAGCTGGGCATCGCCGTCCTGGCCGGCATAGCCGTCATCGTCCTGCTCATCACCCAGTTCAAGCTGCACGCCTTCCTGTCGCTGATCATCGGCTCACTGGTGCTCGGCGCGGTGGCCGGCGCACCGCTCGACAAGACGATCACCAGCTTCTCGGCGGGCCTGGGCACGACCGTGGCGGGCACCGGCGTGCTGATCGCGCTCGGCGCCGTCCTCGGGCGGCTGCTCGCCGACTCCGGCGGCGCGGACCAGATCGTCGACACGATCCTGGCGAAGGCGGGCCGGCGGGCGATGCCCTGGGCGATGGTGCTGATCGCCGGGATCGTCGGGCTGCCGATCTTCTTCGAGGTCGGCATCGTGCTGCTGATCCCGGTGGTGCTGCTGGTCGCCAAGCGCGGCAACTTCTCGCTGATGCGGATCGGCATCCCGGCCCTGGCCGGACTGTCCGTCATGCACGGGCTGATACCCCCGCACCCCGGGCCGCTCGCGGCGATCGACGCGGTCGGCGCGAACCTCGGCGTCACGCTCGCACTCGGGGTGGTCGTCGCGATCCCGACCGCGATCATCGCCGGGCCGCTCTTCTCCCGCTACGCGGCCCGCTGGGTCGACATCCAGCCGCCGGAGAACCTGATCCCCGAGCGCACCTCCGACGATCTGAAGAAGCGGCCCGGCTTCGGGATCACCGTGGCCACCGTGCTGCTGCCGGTCGTGATGATGCTGGCCAAGGCGCTGGTGGACATCGTCGTCGACAATCCCGAGCACACCGTCCAGAGGGTCTTCGACGTCATCGGCTCGCCGCTGATCGCGCTGCTCACCGCCGTCGTCGTCGCGATGTTCACGCTCGGCCGGGCGGCCGGGTTCAGCCGGGGCCGGATCGCCACCACCGTCGAGAAGTCGCTCGGCCCGATCGCCGGGGTGCTGCTGATCGTCGGTGCGGGCGGCGGCTTCAAGCAGACGCTGGTGGACGCCGGCGTCGGCCAGATGATCCTGGAGGTCTCCCAGGGCTGGAACCTCTCCACCCTGCTGCTGGCCTGGCTGATCGCGGTCACCATCCGGCTCGCCACCGGCTCCGCCACCGTCGCCACCATCTCCGCCGCCGGACTGGTCGCCCCGCTCGCCGCGGAGATGACCACCCCGCACGCCGCACTGCTGGTGCTGGCCATCGGCGCCGGTTCGCTGTTCTTCAGCCATGTCAACGACGCCGGGTTCTGGCTGGTCAAGGAGTACTTCGGGATGGACGTCGGCCAGACACTGAAGACCTGGTCGGTGATGGAGACGCTGATCTCGGTGGTCGGGATCGTCTGTGTGCTGCTGCTGTCACTGGTCGTCTAGCGACGGGCTCTTGGGGGATCTCGCCGGGCTCTCGTGCTCCGGTCGCTCCGGCACCTCGCGGCGTGATCCCCCTCTTACGCCGGTGTGAAGGCGTCGAGGTCATCGGCGTACGCGCGGATATGGGCGTCCCGGTGGGCGCGGGCGGCGGCGGCCACGGGGGCGAACGCCGGGTATCCGTGCGGGTGTTCCTCCAGCAGGGCCACGGCGGCGAGGGCACCGCACTCCGCGGTGTCCTCGTCTTCCGACCGGGTCAACCGCAGGCAGATCTCCGCCGCGCGGGCCGGGTCGGCCATGGCGATGAGCGTCTCTGCCAGCGGGTTGTCCGACCAGCGCCACTGTTCGCCGTCGATGACATCGCCGTTGAGCACATCGCCGTGCTCCCAGGCCTCGGCGACGGCGGTGGTCACCTCGGTGGTCCACGGCAGTCCGGCTCGGGCGATGCCCCACGCCGCGGCGGCGCGCACGGCGGGCGTGTGACGGGACGCCAGCGCGCCGGAGAGCCACGCGGCACGGCCGGCGACGTCGTGCCGGGCGACGCCACCGGTCATGACCGCCGCGATGAGCGGGTCCGGTTCGCTGAGGGCGCGCTCGCGCAGCGCGGGAACGGCGAGCTCCTCGTGCCCGGTGCGCAGCCCGGTCACGTAGGCCATGCGGTGCCGCACTTCACGGACCGGGTCGGCGAGGAGGGACAGCAGGCGGGGTGTCGCCCGCGCATGGGCCGCACGGACCTCGTGGTGCACGGCCTCGGTCTCGGCGATGCCGATGGTGATGCCGAGCAGCAGGTCAGCGAGGGTTGCCCGGCCAGGTGCCGTGGGGTCGAGCAGGAGGTCCACGAGAACGGGGTACGCCTTGGCCGACCCCGCGTAGACGCTTCCCTGGTGGACCAGACAGCTGTGGAGGACGTGAACGGCCCGCTCGGCGCGGTCCGGGGCCTCACCGCAGGCCTCGCGAAGCCACTTGAGGGTGTCCGCTCCGTCGCCGTAGGCGTGTTCCGCCCCGGTCCAGTCGGTGTCGCCCAGTGCGATCCGTGCCCGCATCGTTGCTCTCGTCCTCCGAGGTGTGCGCACTGTCGTGCCATCGGGTGCCAAGGCTAGGGGTGTCCTGCGGACATTGCTCAGGAGAGTGCCGGCTCGCCGACGCGCTGGTCGCCGCTCGTCTCTCCGGTCGGTCGGAATCCGTGCCTTCAGGGCGATCGCGGCGTCGAGGAGGCGCGGCCCAACCCCGTGGTGATGCGCCGCGTTGGCGCTGCGCGTGGATGGTGGGCGTTGTTACGGTCGGCAGGTTGCGTTCTCCACAAGTACGCGTGGAGAACTACCGGCATACAGGGGGATGAAGCGGCATGGGCAAGGCGTTCCGCGGTCGGCAGATGGCTCAAGGGCGCGGCGTGAGCGGGTACGAACCGAGGCGTGTGTATCCGTCGGCGGCACTGATGATGCTTCTGGGGATCGGTGGCCTTTTCGGGACGGCGGCGTTCGCGGTCAACGGGCATCTTGCGCCTGCGAACGCCCTCATGCTGATCTCGCTCGCGCTGTTCGGGGGAGGTCCGGTCCGCAACCGCCGCAGGCGACAGCGTGACTGGTTCCACCGGACGTTCCGTACGTACGAGAACTTCCGCGCAGAGGTCATCGACGAGGTGCGCCGAGTGCGGCAGGAGAAGGGCGAGGCGGCGATCGTGCGGCATCTGAGGAGCGGCTACCCGCACCTCCCGGTGCCGGTGATCACGCGGCTGATCAAAGAGCGCTGACCGGGACCCGCCGGCGAGGACCGCGGGCCGGCCCGCCGGGCCGGCCCGCGGTGTTCACCCGGCTGCCTGCACCGTGACCGCGCCGAGGTACGTCCCTAGGGCCTCGGCCACCCGGGCCGTGGCGTCCTCCGGCGGGGCGGCCAGGGCGAGGTAGCCGTCGGGGCGGATGAGGAGGGCGGCGGGGGCGCTGCCGTAGGCGTCGCGGACATGGCCGTCGGTGTCGAGGAGGTCGGGGGCCGGGCCGCCGACGCGGACGATGCGCAGCAGGGCCGGATCGGCCGGCAGTGCGGCGGTGTCGAGGTCGGTCGCTCCGAGGATGAGCAGGGTGAAGTGCGGGCCGCGGAAGGCGTCGAAGAGCCGGGTGGGCCGGCCGTCGGCGGTGGTGCAGGGGGCGTCGGGCGCCCGGTCGCCCGCGCGGGGCACGCCCTCGGCGGTCTCGGGGCGCAGCTCCCGGGACAGGGGGCTGTCGGGGTAGCCGATGTCGAGCTGGTGCAGATCGCGGCCGCGGCGGAGCGAGCCGGAGCGGTGCAGCCGGGAACTGGTGTCGAGGATGCGCTCGGCGATCGGCCGGCGCTCGGTCTCGTAGCTGTCGAGGAGGGCGGCGGGGGCGCCGTACCGCAGCACCTGGCCGAGCTTCCAGCCGAGGTTGTAGGCGTCCTGGACGCTGGTGTTGAGGCCCTGGCCGCCCGCCGGGGAGTGGATGTGCGCGGCGTCGCCGGCCAGGAAGACCCTGCCCTCCCGGAAGGTGTCGGCCAGGCCCGCCTTGGGGCGGTAGAGGGAGGCCCACAGGACCTCGCGGATCTGCCCGGGGGCGAGGTGGGTGTGGGCCGCGAGCAGGGCGCGGACCGACTCGGGCGAGGTGTCCGTGGAGTTGGCGGCGATCATGGTCTGGAAGGAGTCGGTGCCGGCGAGCGGGAGGAGGGAGACGAACCGCTGGTCCGGCAGGACCCAGCGGTGCCAGTGGTCCCGGTCCAGGCCGTCCACCCGGACGTCGGCGAGCACCGCGGCGCCCGGCGGCAGCGACGGGCCGCCCATCGCGATGCCCAGCGCCCGGCGGACGGTGCTGCGCCCGCCGTCGGCGGCGACCAGATAGGCGGCGCGCACGTCGCGCTCCTGCCCGTCGGCGCCGCGCAGACGGGCCGTCACCCCCGCGGAGTCCTGGGTGAACGCGGTGAGTTCGGTGCCCAGGAGCACACGGCCGCCCAGCTCCCGGAGCCTTCCGTGCAGCGCTTCCTGGGTGTGGAACTGCGGCACCATCAGGGCGTTGGAGTACGGCACGGCGGGGGTCGGGTCGGTCTCCTCGATCATCACGGCGGTCTCGGTGATCCGGCCGTTCTCCCAGAGAGCGGTGTGCGGGTAGCTGCCGCCGCCGGCCTGTACGGCCGCCAGCGCACCGAGGTCGTCGAAGACCTCCTGGGTGCGCGGCTGCACACCGGTGCCGCGGGCGCCGGGCGAGAGGCGGTCCTGCCGCTCGACGAGCAGGGGGCGCAGTCCGCGGCGGGTGAGGTCGATGGCGAGGGCGAGGCCGGTCGGGCCCGCGCCGGCGATCAGGACGTCGACGGTCGTGAGGAGGTCGTCCGTAACACCCGCGGCGTCCTTAACGTTGTTAAGTTCCATGGTTGTGAGGGTGCGCTTAACGGTGTTAAGTTGTCAACATGGTTTCGCGCATCGACCGGCAGCAGATCGTCGACACGGCCCTGCGGGTGCTGAACGAGGTGGGCCTCGACGGGCTGACCCTGCGGCGTATCGCCAAGGAGCTCAACGTCCAGGCCCCCGCGCTGTATTGGCACTTCAAGAACAAGCAGGAGCTGCTGGACGAGATGGCCACCGCGATGTTCCGGCGGATGGCCACGCAGCTGACGGGGGAGGGGGACGCGGCGCGCGGTGCCGGCCGGAGCTGGCAGGACACCCTCCGCGAGGGCTGCCGCGGCCTGCGCCGCGAACTCCTCGGCTACCGCGACGGCGGCAAGGTCTTCAGCGGTACCCGCATGACCGACGACAGCTACGCCGGCCCGCTCGAAGGCCTCCTCGCCCAGCTCACCGGGGAGGGGTTCACCCTGCGGCAGGCGGCGCAGGCCTGGTGGACGGTCTACAACTTCACCGTCGGCCTGGTCATCGAGGAGCAGTCGGTGCACCCGGACCCCGGTGCGCCGGAGCACCGCGACCCCGCCTACGACACACGCCTGCGCGCGGAGAAGATCGGCAGCGGCTATCCGCTCGCGGTGCGGGCCGGGGTGGAGATGTTCGGCGACATCGACCGGAACTTCGAGGCCGGGCTGCGCCTCATCATCGCCGGGATAGAGGCCACCGCCGGCCCGGACGTGCGGAGTTGAGCCGGACGGCCGTCAGCGGCGCGGATCGATCGCCCGCTTCAGCACGGGCGTGAGCGGGCGCTCTATACCGCGGTGCAGCACCCACGCGAGCAGCAGCATCAGCCCCACGGTCAGCGGCAGCGTCGCGTACGAGGGCAGCCCGGCGCCGTGGTGCAGCGCCCGCACCACGACCCAGCCCAGATGCTCGTGCACGAGGTAGAAGGGGTAGGTCAGCGCGCCCGCGACGGTCAGCCAGCGCCAGTTCGCCCACCGCAGCTTGCCCAGGGCGACCGCCGCGACCAGCACGAAGCCGAGGGTGACGACGGCGATGATGCCCGCCGACGAGCGGTAGGAGAAGCCGTCGGCCGACGGCGCGTGCCACAGCCTGGCGACCGCGTAATGCTGCCCGATCAGCCAGCTGACCAGCACTATCGCCCAGGCGACCGGGTCGCGGGAGCCATAGCGGTGCAGCAGGTACAGTCCGATGCCGCCGATGAAGAACGGGGCGTACTCGGGCATCAGGACGGTGTCGAGGAGCGGCTCGTGCACCGCCTGGGCGACGGCAGCGGCCAGCGTCCAGCCCGCGCAGAAGAGCACCACGCGGCCGCGGGTGGCGCCGGGCAGGACGACGCAGAGCGCGAAGAGCGCGTAGAAGCGCATCTCCGCCCACAGCGTCCAGCAGACCCCCAGCACCCGGTCCACGCCCAACGGCTGCTGCAGCATGGTCAGATTGGTCAGTACGTCGCTCGGCGACAGCGCCTTGTAGGCGACCCAGGGGAGCGCGAAGACCGCGGTGACCAAGAGGATCGCGACCCAGTACGCCGGATAGAGGCGGGAGACCCGCGAGGCGACGAAGGCCCGCAGGCTGCGGCCCCAGCCGCTCAGACAGATCACGAAGCCGCTGATCACGAAGAAGATCTGGACGCCCAGACAGCCGTACGCGAACAGCGGTGCCGCGGTGGGGAACTGATCGGCGGGCGAACCGCCCCAGGCCTGCGCTATCTCGCCGTCACGCCCCCCGAAGTGGTACGCGGCGACCATCAGGGCGGCGAGCAGCCGCAGCCCGTCGAGGGCGCGCAGCCGCGAAGCACCGGCGCGGCTGCGCCCCCGTATTTCCGGCTGCGGAGCGGGAGTGACGAGATCCGGTGCGGCGGGCGGCGCACCGGTCGTCAGCTGGGTGGCGGTCATCCGAACGCGGCCCGCTTCTTCAGCCGCCGCTGCACGGCACGCGCCCGGCGCGCGACCCGGCGGACCGTGGCGTTGCGCGGAATGAACGACAGCTGCGACGGGATCGCCCCGGGCAGCGCCAGCGCGGTCAGCCGGCGGCGCTTGAAGTAGCGCCGGGTGTACGGGTCGAGGTGCGCCGCGAGATAGCGCTCGGCGGACGGCCGCAGCTGCGGATAGATCTGGTGCTGCATCGCATAGCCGACCGCGGCGACCAGGCCCTCGACGCCGTCGGCTGCGGCATGGGCGCGGGGGCGCTCGCTGAGGTCCCCCAGGTCGGGCACGAGCGCGTCCACGAGGGTGACCGGCATCCGGTTGCTGTTCTGGTACGGCGTCAGCCGCTCCAGCAGCAGCCCGGTGCCGGTCCGCGCCGTCGGCAGCCCGTAGAAGGTGGCCGCCGTCAGCAGCGCGGTGGAGAAGCAGCCGACGACCAGCGCGGGCCGCATCCGCTGGTAGAGCACCTCGGCCAGCACCGGGGTGTCCAGCACGGTCAGCGCGATGTGCAGCTTCTCGGCCTCCCGCTCCAGCAGCCGCGACCAGCGGGCCGGGGCGGACGGGTGCGGCTTGAAGACGATCTCGCGGTGGCCGCGCTCGACGGCGCCGCGCACCATCCGCACATGCAGCTCCTCCTCCTCCTCGGGAGTGAGGATGCCCAGCGCGGAGAGGTACTGGCCGAGCAGCAGCGCACCGCCCTCCGGGACCGCCACCTCGCCACTGGCGTCGGAGAGTTCGGACAGCACCTTGGTGAACGCCTCGGTCGGCACGGTCTGCGACGGGACGTCGAACTCGGTGAGCAGCAGCGGCGTCAGCCCCGGCACCAGGTCCAGGTGCAGCAGCCGGCTGATCCGGGTGCCGACCAGCGGGTCGAGCTTGTTGCGGGTGGGGCCGTAGCTCATCAGGCCGTCGGCGTAGACCTCGACCGGCGCGTCGGGGAACAGCTGCGCCAGCGCCAGCGCCGGGTTGACCTGGATGGACTCCACGACCAGCTCGACGCGGTCATCGCCCAGGCCCCACAGCAGCCGCAGATGCCGCTCCCACAGCGGGACGTCGTCCGGGCGCGGCGACCAGCCGCCGGGGTGGAACGGGCTGATCGTCTCGTTCCACGACAGCACCCGGTCGAAGCGGCCGCGCAGCCGCTCGAAGCCGGGCATGGTGTCCAGCGGCGCGGCGGTCTCCGGATTCGTCGCGTTGTTGCTGATCAGCAGCAGCCGGCGCTCGGCCGGGGCGAAGCAGTCGGAGTCCAGCGCGGCGGCGAGCGTGGCCGCGCCGTAGAGCGTGGACGCCAGGAAGATCTGGGTACGGGGTCGGGTGGACATCAGGCGGCGACCTCCGCCGGGGACGGGCGACGGCGCAGCCGCCGCAGCCGGGACGCACGCTGCACATCCATCGAATCCAGGGCTTCCTTCAGTACGTCCTGCGGCATGCGTTTCATGGCCGCGGCGCTCATCGTTCGCAATTTACGGGCGACCTGCGGTTCGAACCGTTCGATCGAACCGAGGTGGTGGGAAATGATCGCGCAATACGTGCGCACCGCTTTCGGCAGCAGAAGTTCGGCATCGCGGTCCTGCGCCGTTTCCTCGATCACCTGATCGAAGGCGCGAATGAAGTCCAATTGCCGCACATCACCGATCTGGGTCAGGGAAGAGGCCACCCCGCGCCGGTAGAAAACTCCGAGGAGTCCGACCACCGCCATGGACTTCGCCTCGCGGTGCAGCCGCCAGATCCACGGGCGGTCCTCCGCGGTGCGCAGCCCGTCCCGGAAATGCAGCACCCCCTCGTCCAGCAGCCGCCGGTGGTACATCCCGGCCCAGGCGTACGCGTAGTCGACCGAGGTGGAGCGGTCGGCGGGCAGGATCACCTCGCGCGGGTCCATCACCACCCCGCGCCGGCCGTGCGGGACCCGGTGCACGGTGCGCGCGCGGTTGGTGCACTGGACATGGTCGGTGCGGACGAAGTCGCACCCCAACTCCTCCATCATGGAGAGCAGTTGGGGGTAATAGCCGGGGGCGATCCAGTCGTCGCCGTCCAGGAAGGTGACGTATTCGCCGCGGGCCTCGTCCAGGCCGGTGTTGCGGGCGGTGGCCAGGCCGCCGTTCCGGGCGTGCCGCAGCAGTCTGGCGCCCGGCAGCTCGCGCTCGGCGCGCGCGAGGATCTCCGGGGTCTCGTCGCGCGAACAGTCGTCGACGAGCAGGAATTCAAAATCCTCGCGTGCATTGGCCGCCAGGCTTTTCAGGGTGTCGGGCGCGTATGTCTGCACGTTGTAGAACGGCACGATGACGGAGAGCTTAACCACCCTCATGACGCTAGGTGCGCAGACGGCATTCGTCTTTACCGGGTGCGGACCTCAAGGTGAACGAAGAATGGCGGGATGGTTAACCAGGCCGCTTATCGGGCCGGTTCGCCATTCGTCGACCCGCTGTTAACCCTTTGTTGCGGCCCAGTTGGCCCGTCCAACGGAATGCCTTCCTAGCGTCTTGGACGTGCCATCACGTACCTACTCTTCGCCGCGGGTCGCCGTACTCGCCGACTCGGACACCCGGTGGAAATGGGGCGCTTTGACAGCGTACCGAATCCAATCGGACATCCGGCTCGACGGCTACCTCCTCCGCGGCCGCGCCACTCCCACGGTCCGCCAGCTCGACGAGGTCGGCGCCCGTGCGGACTCGCTGCGCGAAATCAGGGGCGTGGACTTCGTCCGGTCCATCGACCGTACGCGCTACGACGTCGTCGTGCTGGCCTGCGTCGGCGGAGCGGTGCAGGCCATGCTGCACGGCCTCGCCCGCGCCTGGCGCACCGCGGAGACCCGCCCCGTCGTCGTCACCGGCTATGTCGGGGTCGTCTACGAGAAGCTCGCCGACGGGCTGCTGCTGCGGCACGGCGCGGATGTCGTCCTCGCCAACTCCCGGCACGACGCGGACCGGTTCCGCGAGGTGTACCGCGGGGTCGGCGCCGACGACGACAGCGTCGTCGAATGCGCCCTGCCGTTCCTCGGAGGCGCGCGCTACACCGGCGCGCACACCCCCTACACCGTGGTCTTCGCCGCCCAGCCCTCCGTCCCGGAGAGCCGCGCCGACCGCGGCTACCTGCTGCGCCGGGCCGTCGAGCACGCCCGCCGGCACCCGGACCGGGAGGTGCTGATCAAGCTCCGCAGCAAGCCGGGCGAGCACACCACCCATATCGAGGAACTGCCCTACCAGAAGCTCGCCGCCAAGGCCCCCGGCGGACTGCCCGCCAACTGCCGCCTGGTGTACGGCAACATGGGCGAGGTCCTGGACCGCACCGACCTGCTGGTGACGGTCAGCTCGACCGCCGCCCTGGAGTCGCTGCACCGCGGCATCCCCACCGCCGTCCTCACCGACCTCGGCATCCGCGAGATCCTCGGCAACCACCACTTCCTCGGCTCCGGCTGCCTGGCCTCCTGGGACGAGCTGGACGCCGGACACCGCCCGGAGCCGGACCCCCGGTGGCTCGCCCGCCAGGGTGTCGCCGCTGACGGCGACTACGAGCAGGCCTTCGACGTGGCCCGCGCCCGGGTCACCGCACTGCGCACCGCCGACCGGCTGCCGCCGCTCACCCCGTACTACACAGCCCGCACCGCCCCCGGCTACCTCCCCGGCCTCCTCGCCCGGCACGGCCTGGACCCGCACGGTGAGCCGGTCGCCGGCCACGCGGACGCCCCCGAGGAGACCGGCGGACTGCGCCGGGTCGCCCGCGAGACGGTCCGCGAGGCCGCCCGCGGCGCCTATCGCCACGGCGTCCAGCGCGTGGCCCCCGCCATCCGCCGCTGGGGGCAGCTGTGACCACCCCGGCCAGCTCCCGGAAGGAGCCCGACATGCCGCCGAACCCGCAGAGCCCGCCGACCGTGGTGGCCGTCATCCCCGCCCGCGGCGGATCGAAGGGCGTGCCCGCCAAGAACCTCGCCGCCGTCGGGGGCGTGCCCCTGGTCGCCCGCGCGATCCGGGAATGCCGCGCCGCCCGCCTGGTCACCGACGTCGTGGTCTCCACCGACGACGCCGGGATAGCCGCGGCCGCCCGCGGCGCCGGAGCCGTGGTCGTCCGCCGCCCCGGGGACATCGCCGGTGACACCGCCACCAGCGAGGCCGCCGTGCTGCACGCCCTGGACGCCTACGAGGCCGAGCAGGGCACCGCCGTCGACGCGGTGCTGCTGGTCCAGTGCACCAGCCCGTTCCTGGTCCGCGAGGACATCGACGGGGTGGCCGCCGCGGTCGTCGAGGACGGCGCCGACAGCGCGCTGACCGTCGCCCCCTTCCACGGCTTCGTCTGGCGCGACGCCGAGCCGGAGGTCGGCGGGGACGGCACCGCGGCCGACGGCGGCCACGGCGTCAACCACGACAAGTCCTTCCGGCCGCGCCGCCAGGACCGCCCCCAGGACCTGCTGGAGACCGGCGCCGCCTACGCCATGGACGCGGCCGGCTTCCGCACCAGCGGCCACCGCTTCTTCGGCCGCACCGAACTCGTCCGCACCGACCCGGCCCGGGTACTGGAGGTCGACGACCCGCACGACCTGGCCCGCGCCCGCGCGCTGGCGCCGCTGCTGGACGCCCCGCGCCCCGGTGCGCTGCCCACCCTCGACGACATCGACGCCGTCGTCCTCGACTTCGACGGCACCCAGACCGACGACCGGGTGCTGATCGACGCCGACGGACGGGAGATCGTCGCGGTCCACCGCGGCGACGGCCTCGGCATCGCCGCGCTGCGCAAGGCGGAGCTGAAGCTGCTGATCCTGTCCTCGGAGACCAACCCGGTCGTCGCCGCACGGGCCCGCAAGCTCCAGGTGCCCGTCCTGCACGGCATCGACCGCAAGGACCTCGCCCTCAAGCAGTGGTGCGAGGAAGCGGGCATCGACCCCGAGCGCGTCCTCTACGTCGGCAACGACGTCAACGACCTCCCGTGCTTCGACCTCGTCGGCTGGCCCGTGGCGGTCGCCGGGGCGCACGACGTGGTGCGCGGCGCGGCCCGCGCGCTCACCGCGACGCCCGGAGGCAGCGGCGCGATCCGAGAGATCGCCGGCTGGCTCCTGGGCCCGTCCCTGTAACCCACCCAGACCCCACCCCCACACACCCCCTTATCAACGCGAAGGAACCCTCCCCATGAGCAGCAACTCCCGCCTCCGCACCCTCGGCTCCCGCGAGGCCGGTCCTGGCCGCCCCGTCTACGTCACCGGCGAGATCGGCATCAACCACAACGGCGACCTGGAGAACGCGTTCGCGCTGATCGACGCCGCCGCCGACGCCGGCTGCGACGCGGTGAAGTTCCAGAAGCGGACCCCGGAGATCTGCACCCCGCGCGACCAGTGGGACATCGAGCGCGACACCCCCTGGGGCCGGATGACCTACATCGACTACCGCCACCGCGTGGAGTTCGACGAGGACGGCTACCGCGCCATCGACGAGTACTGCAAGAAGCGCGGCATCGCCTGGTTCGCCTCCCCGTGGGACGTCGAGTCCGTCGCCTTCCTGGAGAAGTTCGACGTGCCCTGCTACAAGGTCGCCTCCGCCTCGCTCACCGACGACGACCTGCTGCGCGCCATGCGCGCCACCGGCCGCACCGTGATCCTCTCCACGGGCATGTCCACCCCGAAGCAGATCCGGCACGCCGTCGAGGTCCTGGGCAGCGAGAACATCCTGCTCTGCCACGCCACCAGCACCTACCCGGCCAAGGCCGAGGAGCTCAACCTGCGCATGATCAACACCCTGCAGGAGGAGTACCCCAACGTCCCGATCGGCTACAGCGGCCACGAGACCGGCCTGCAGACCACCCTCGCCGCGGTCGCCCTCGGCGCCACCTTCGTCGAGCGCCACATCACCCTCGACCGCGCCATGTGGGGCTCCGACCAGGCCGCCTCCGTCGAGCCCGGCGGCCTGTCCCGCCTGGTCCGCGACATCCGCACCATCGAGGAGTCCCTCGGTGACGGCGTCAAGAAGGTCTACGAGAGCGAGCTCGGCCCGATGAAGAAGCTGCGCCGGGTCGCCGGTGTCGTCGCCGAGACCGAGGCCGCCGAGCCGGCCGCCGTCTGAGCACCACCGACGAACCGACGGGAGCCATGGTGAGCTCACCTGAAGGGACCCGCGCCGTGCCCGGCACGCCCGGCGCCGAGGTTCCGCCCCCGGAGACGACGGGTTCTCCCGCCCGTCGTCTCCGGGGGGTGCCGACACAGCGCCACCGGACCGCACCCTCCGGTACGCCGGGTGCGGCCGCCCGGGGCACCGGCACCCTCGCGTTCGTCGAGAGCCCGGTGCAGCTGCTGAACGTCCTGGAATGGGCGCACACGGCCCAGGCCACCGAGCTCACCGTCGTCGTGCTCTCCCCGCACGACCCGATGACCCGCGGCCAGCTGCGGCGGATGGCCGAACTCGCCCGCGACGAGGGCCACACGGTGCGCTGGGAGGAGGCCCGCGGCGGCCCGACCGCGCCGATGCGCACCATCGGCGGCCTCACCCCGCTGCTGCGCCGCGCCCGCCGCGTCGTCATCGGCGACCCGTTCTCCCGCTACGTCCAGCTGCTGCTGAGCCTCACCAAGGCACGCGACCTGGTGGTGGTCGACGACGGCACCGCCACCATGGAGTTCATCTCCCAACTCGCCCGCGGCGAACGGCTGGTGCGCTGGCACCGCAACGGCACCGGCCGCGGCGCGCGGGACCTGGTCTTCGCGCCGTTCTCGGCCACCGCCCGCCGCCGGCTCACCCCGGCCCCCGAGGGCGGCCGCCGCACCGTCGGCCTGTTCAGCTCGATGCCCGTCGAGGCACCCCCGGGCGTCGAGGTCACCACCAACGAGTTCGCCTGGACCCGCGGCCGCTTCGGCCCGCCCCGGCTCACCCGCGCCGCCGACATCGTCGGCACCTCGCTGGTGGAGACCGGTGTCGTGGACGCCGACCGCTACCTGGCCGCGGTGCGCACCCTGGCCCGTACGCACGGCGCCACCCGCTACTTCGCGCACCGCAAGGAGAGCACCGAGAAGCTGCGCCGCCTCGTGGCCGAGACCGGCCTGGAGATCGTCCGGCCCGACCTGCCGCTCGAACTGATCGCCCGGCGCGGCCCCATCGGACGGCTGATCGTCAGCTTCCCCTCCACCGTCGTGCACACCCTGCCGCTGGCGCTGCAGGGCACGGAGGTCAAGGTCGCGGTCTGCGACATCGATCCGGAGTGGCTGACCGCCAACGCCTCGCCGCGGGCCCAGGGTTTCCTCGACGGGGTCACCGGCACCGCCCGCGACGTGCAGCGACTGCCGTTCACCGAGCGGATGGCCGCCGGATGACGTTGCGCGGGAAGCCTTACTGCATACCCGTCGCATAAACCGTCCATGCGCCGAGCGGCCTAGATTCTCTTCCCCTAACGGGCTGAACTTTTGTTGATCGAAGGACAGTTGCCCCCTGGCGGCCCGTAACCTTCCAGGGGTGAACCACGTGATGTCCCGAGAGGTCAGCGCCGCCCGTACCCCCGCCGGGGACCAGCTCCCCGGCGCCCTTCCCGAGGCGCTGCGCACCGAACTCAGCGCCTTCCGCCGCGACTTGCACCGGCATCCGGAACTGGGCAACCAGGAGTTCCGGACCACCGCGGCGGTCAAGGAGCGGCTGGAGCGGGCCGGTCTGCGCCCGCGGGTACTGGCCACCGGCACCGGCCTGGTCTGTGACATCGGCACCCGGGACGCCACCGCTGACGGACGGGCCGTCGCGGCCGCCCCCGACCGCCCCCTGCTGGCGCTGCGCGCCGACCTCGACGCCCTGCCCATCCCGGACACCAAGACCGTCGACTACGCCTCGACGGTCGCCGGCCGCGCCCACGCCTGCGGCCACGACGTGCACACCGCCGTCGTCCTCGGCGCCGGCCTGGTGCTGGCCGAGCTGGCCCGCGCCGGCGCCCTGCCGCGCCCCGTGCGGCTGCTCTTCCAGCCCGCCGAGGAGGTGCTGCCCGGCGGCGCCCCCGACGCGATCGAGTCCGGCGCCCTGGACGGCGTCGGCCGGATCGTCGCCGTGCACTGCGACCCGCGCGTCGACGCCGGCCGGATCGGGCTCCGTACGGGAGCGATCACCTCGGCCTGCGACCGGCTGGAGGTCGAGCTGGACGGCCCCGGCGGCCACACCGCCCGCCCGCACCTGACGACCGACCTGGTCACCGCCGCGTCCCGGGTCGCGCTGGACGTGCCGGCGCTGCTCGCCCGCCGGGTCGACGCCCGCGCCGGCCTCGCCGTCACCTGGGGCCGGCTGGCCTCCGGCCACGCCTGCAACGTCATCCCGCAGCACGCCGAACTCTCCGGCACCGTCCGCTGTCTCGATCTCGACGCCTGGCGGCAGGCCCCGGACCTGGTGCACACGGCGATCGACGAGGTGGCCGCGCTGCACGGGGCGAAGCCGCAGATCACCTACGTCCGCGGGGTGCCGCCGGTGGTCAACGAGCCGGTCACGGTCCAGCTGCTGCACTCCGCGATGGCCGCCCGGCGCGGTGAGGGCGCCATCGAGGACACCGAGCAGTCCCTCGGCGGCGAGGACTTCTCCTGGTACCTCGAACACGTCCCCGGCGCCATGGCCCGCCTCGGCGTCCACCCGCCCGCCGACCCCACACACCGCGACCTGCACCGCGGCGACTTCGACGTGGACGAGCTGGCGATCAAGGTGGGCGTCGAGCTGTTCACCGGCGCGGCACTCCTCGACGGGGACCTGCCGGACTGAGCACGGGGTGCCCCCGGGCGGCGCTCCGCCGTCCCGACCCGGTCCGTCCTCATATGGCCGCCGCAAATCGCGGTTACCGCCCGTAAGATCCGCATTTCGGCCCGTTCCGGCAGCTTGCCGGGACGGGCCGTGCATATCGCCCTGCCGTGTTACGTCCCGGTGCCCTACGCCTCGAATCGATAACGTCCACGCAGTGGAGGGTTTTGCGCCAGGTCTACGCGCGTTAATCTCCCGACAAGCCAGCGCCAATGGGGGCGCTTAGAGCGAAGGGAAGGCCCCGTGCGTCGGGTCATCAGGATTGCCGCCGCGGCCACCGCCACCGCGGGCCTCGCGCTCACCGCCACCGCGTGCGGTCAGAGCTTTGCCGAGGCCAACCGCGCCAAACACGCGGGGGTCGGGCTGGCCTTCGACATCGGCGGCCGGGACGACCACTCGTTCAACGAAGCGGCCGCCCGCGGTGCGGAGAACGCGCACAAGAAGCTGGGCGTCAACGTCAAGATGCTCACCGCCAAGAACGGCGAGACCGAGGCGGACCGCGAGCAGCGGCTCAGCTCCTTCGCCGAGGCCGGCTACAACCCGGTCATCGGCGTCGGCTTCGCCTACAGCCAGTCCGTGCAGAACGTGGCCAAGGACTTCCCCGACACCACCTTCGGTGTCGTGGACGCCGTGCCGCAGGGCAAGAACGTCGACGCGATGGTCTTCGCCGAGCACGAGGGCTCGTATCTGGCGGGCGTCGCGGCCGCGCTGAAGAGCAAGAGCCACAAGGTGGGCTTCATCGGCGGCGTGAACAACGCGCTGATCCAGAAGTTCCAGGCCGGCTTCGAGCAGGGGGTCCGCGACACCGACCCGAAGGCCAAGGTCACCTCGCAGTACCTGTACCCCAACAACGACAAGGGGTTCAACGACCCGGCCGCCGCCAAGGCCAAGGCCGACGGCATGCTCGACAACGGCACCGACGTGATCTACACGGCGGCCGGGCAGTCGGGCGCGGGCACCATCGAGGCGGTCAGCAAGGTCAAGGGCGCCTGGGCGATCGGCGTGGACTCGGACCAGTACCAGCAGCCGGGCCTGGCCCGCTACAAGGACCGGATTCTCACCTCGGTCGTGAAGAACGTCGATGTGGCGGTCTTCGACCTGATCAAGAGCGTCGAGGACAAGAAGCCGCTGACCGGCATCCACGCCTACGACACCAAGCACAAGGGTGTCTCGCTCGCGACCTCGGGCGGCTTCATCAAGGACATCCAGCCGCAGATCGACGCGGCCCGGAAGAAGATCATCGAGGGCAAGGTGAAGGTCAAGGAGACGCCGTAGCCCGGGACCACCGCCGCCCCGGGGCGCCGCAGCGCCGGACCCCGCGGGCGTGCTCCACGTCCCCCCTCGGACCTTCCGGTCCCTGACGTTCCGTCCTTTCCGCTCCTTCATCCCTGAGGGGAGTGCGCCATCAACGCAGCATCCACGAGCAGCGGCCCCGCCGTCCCGGACGCCCCCGCTGTAGAACTCCGCGGAATCACCAAAAGGTTCCCCGGCGTCGTGGCCAACCACGACATCCATCTCACCGTGCGCCGCGGCACCGTCCACGCCCTGTGCGGCGAGAACGGTGCCGGCAAGTCCACCCTGATGAAGATCCTCTACGGCATGCAGAAGCCGGACGAGGGCACCATCGCGCTGGGCGGCGAGCAGGTCACCCTGCACACCCCGGGCGACGCCATCGCCCGCGGCATCGGCATGGTGCACCAGCACTTCATGCTGGCCGACAACCTCACCGTCCTGGAGAACACCGTCCTCGGCGCCGAGAAGCTGCACGGCATCGGAGCCGGCGCCCGCGCGAAGATACAGGAGCTGTCGGACGCCTACGGGCTCAACATCCGGCCCGACGTGCTGGTCGAGGACCTCGGGGTCGCCGACCGCCAGCGCGTGGAGATCCTCAAGGTCCTCTACCGCGGCGCCCGCACCCTCATCCTCGACGAGCCGACCGCCGTCCTGGTCCCGCAGGAGGTCGACGCGCTCTTCGACAACCTGCGCGAGCTCAAGTCCGAGGGCCTGACGGTCATCTTCATCTCGCACAAGCTGGGCGAGGTGCTCTCGGTCGCCGACGACATCACCGTCATCCGGCGCGGCACCACCGTGGCCTCGGTCGAACCGTCCGGGACCACCCCCAAGCAGCTGGCCGAGCTGATGGTCGGCAGCGAACTGCCGTCCCCCGAGACCCGCGAATCGACCGTCACCGACGAGGAGATGCTCCGCGTCAGCGACGTGCACCTGTCCGCGACCGACTCCGACGGCGTGGTCCGCACCGTTCTGGACGGCATCTCCCTCACCATCCACAAGGGCGAGGTGCTGGGCGTCGCCGGTGTCGAGGGCAACGGCCAGGCCGAGCTGGTCGAGGCCGTCATGGGCACCCGCCGCCCCGACCACGGCACGATCACCCTGGACGGCACGGACCTGTCCGGCGCCTCCACCCGCGCCCGGCGCGAGGGCGGCATCGGCTACATCCCCGAGGACCGCCACCGCCACGGCCTGCTGCTGGAAGCCCCGCTGTGGGAGAACCGCATCCTCGGCCATGTCACCGAGCGCCCCAACAGCAAGGGCAAGCTCCTCGACATCCCCGGTGCCCGCAGGGACACCGAGCGCATCGTCGAGACGTACGACGTGCGCACCCCCGGCATCGAGGTCACCGCGTCCTCGCTCTCCGGCGGCAACCAGCAGAAGCTGATCGTCGGCCGCGAGATGAGCCACCACCCCAAGCTGCTGATCGCCGCCCACCCCACCCGCGGGGTCGACGTCGGCGCGCAGGCGCAGATCTGGGAACAGATCCGCGAGGCGCGCCGCGAGGGCCTGGCGGTGCTGCTGATCTCCGCCGACCTGGACGAGCTGATCGGGCTGTCCGACACCCTGCGGGTGATGTACCGGGGCCGGCTGGTCGCGGACGCGGACCCCGCCGTCATCACCCCGGAGGAGTTGGGCTCCGCCATGACCGGTGCCGCCAGAGGCCACCTCAGCGCTTCGGAGGACGGTGCGCCGGAAGACGGCACGCCGGCCGACGGCGCCTCGCACGACGCCGGTGAGCAGGAGGGCGACGGACAGTGAGCACCTCCACCAAGAACCCCACCGTGGACGCCATCGCCAAGAGCGCCACCCGCGACAAGGTGATCCTGGCGGTCGCCGCGCCCGTGCTGGCCATCGTCGCCGCGATAGTGATCTCGTCCCTGGTCTTCCTGGCGTCGGGCGAGAACCCGTTCCGCGCCTACGGGATCATGGCCGACTACGGTCACTACAGCGACAGCCAGGTCTGGATCATCAACAAGGCGGTGCCGTACTACCTTTCGGCGCTGGCGGTGGCCATCGGCTTCCGCATGAACCTCTTCAACATCGGCGTCGACGGCCAGTACCGCCTGGCGGCCTTCGCCGCCGCGGCCGTCGGCGGGGCCATCGCCCTCCCCGGTGCGCTCCAGATCATCCTGCTCCTCGTCATCGCGATGCTGGTGGGCGCGCTCTGGTCGGGCATCGCGGGTCTGCTGAAGACCACCCGCGGCGTCAGCGAAGTGATCACCACGATCATGCTGAACGCCATCGCCGCCTCGATCATCGGCTACTTCCTGCAGGACGGCCGCCTCGCCGTCAAGGACGGCAACCTCCTGCACACCAGGTTCCTGCCGGAATCCAGCCACTTCTTCTCCTTCCCGACCCACCCCAAGCCGGTCCTCGGCTTCGTGGTGATCGCGGTGCTGGCCGGCGCGCTGTACTGGTTCGGCATCAACCGCACCCGCTTCGGCTTCGACCTGCGCGCCGTCGGCGCCTCCGAGCCGGCCGCCGAGGCCAGCGGCGTCAGCGTCAAGCGCATGATCATCAGCAGCATGCTGCTGTCCGGCGCCGCGGCCGGTCTGGTCGGTATGCCGACCCTGCTCGGCGAGTCCTTCCAGTACGGCACGGACTTCCCGGCCGGCATCGGCTTCACCGGTATCGCCATCGCGCTGCTCGGCCGCAACCACCCCATCGGCATGGCCTTCGGTGCCCTGCTGTGGGCCTTCCTCGACCGCACCGGCTCCCGGCTGGAGTTCGAGGGCTACGCCCAGGAAATCGTCGGGGTCATCCAGGGCGTCATCGTTTTGTGCGTGGTCATCGCCTACGAGATCGTGCGCCGCTACGGGCTGAGCCTCCAGCAGCGCAAGGTCGGCGAGGAGCTGGCCGTCCTCGCGAACACCGCCGACAAGTCTGACAAGAGCGACAAGCCGGAGGTGTCGGCGTGAGTACGGACCTCAAGACCGCGACCAAGCTCGCGGTCCCCGGAAGGGGTGGCAAGCGCAAGCTGACCTACCCCTGGGTGCTGCTGATCATCGCCATCGGCCTGGTCGCCGTCTCCGCCCTGCGCGCCCTCACCGGTGCCGGTGACCTCACCTCCACCGGCCAGTTCGGCGCCGCGCTGAGCGCCGCCGTGCCGATCGGCCTGGCGGGCCTGGGCGGCCTGTGGTCCGAGCGGGCCGGCGTGGTCAACATCGGCCTCGAAGGCATGATGATGCTCGGCTCGTTCGCGGCCGGCTGGGTCGGCTGGCAGCACGGCCCCTGGGCGGCGGCCGCGGCCGGCGTCATCGGCGGCGCGCTCGGCGGCCTCATCCACGCCATCGCCACCGTCACCTTCGGCGTCGACCACATCGTCTCCGGTGTCGCGGTCAACATCCTGGCGCTCGGTGCCACCCAGTACCTGGCCACCCTGTGGTTCGGCCAGGAGGGCAGCGCGGCCATGGCGGCCGGCGGCAACGACAAGCAGTCCCCGCCGATGCCCGACATGCCGACGTTCACCGTTCCCGGCCTGTCGGACTGGCTCAACTCCCTGGAGGGCCACCACTGGTTCCTGGTCTCCGACGTCGCCGGCATCCTCGGCGCCGCGGTCACCAACGTCTCCTGGCTGACCCTGCTCACCCTCGCCCTGTTCGTCGGCACCTTCTACGTCCTCTGGCGCTCCTCGTTCGGCCTGCGGCTGCGCTCCTGCGGCGAGGCCCCGATCTCGGCCGAGACCCTGGGCGTCAACGTCTACTCGTACAAGTACGCGGCGGTGCTGGTCTCCGGCGCGCTGGCCGGCCTCGGCGGTGCCTTCCTCTCCATCGGGGTGCACTTCTACCAGGACGGCCAGACCGGCGGCCGTGGCTACATCGGTCTCGCCACGATGATCTTCGGCAACTGGCGGCCGGGCGGCGTCGCGATGGGCGCGGGCCTGTTCGGCTTCATGGACGCCATGCAGCTGCGCAGCGGCGGCCCGACCGTCCATGCCCTGCTCCTGGGCCTGGCCGCACTCCTCGCGGTGCTCGCCCTGTTCCGGCTGCGGTCCGCCAAGCGCACCCAGGCCGTGGTCGCCGGCATAGCCGCCGCCGTCCTGGTCATCTGGTACGCCCTGGCCGACACCGTTCCGCTCGAACTGGTCGAGGCGAGCCCCTACATCGCCACCCTGCTGGTACTCGCCCTCTTCTCCCAGCGGCTCCGGCCGCCGAAGGCGAACGGCAAGCCCTACCGCCGAGGACAAGGGACATGACAACACCGGTGCAGGTCGACTGGACCGCACTGCGCGCGCAGGCCCGGGACGCGATGTCCCGGGCCTACGCCCCGTACTCCGGCTACCCCGTGGGCGCCGCCGCCCTGGTGGACGACGGCCGCACCATCGCCGCCTGCAACGTCGAGAACGCCTCCTACGGCCTCGCCCTCTGCGCCGAATGCGGCCTGATCTCCGCCCTGTTCGCGGGCCGCACCGACCCCACCGGCCCGGCCCCCCGCCTGACGGCTTTCACCTGCGTCGACGGCACGGGCGACCTGCTCGTCCCCTGTGGCCGCTGCCGCCAGCTGCTGTGGGAACACGGCGGACCGGACCTGCTGGTCGACACGGCGGCGGGCATCCGGCCACTGTCGGAACTGCTGCCGGATGCGTTCGGGCCGGGGCATTTGAGGGGGTGAGGGGGTGGGCGGCATCCCCGGGTACGGGTATGCGGGGAGCCGCGGGCGTCAAGCGAGGGGCTCCACCCCCGCCACCCACCCTTCCATTGCATGTATGAAGCGTCCCTGGTCCGCCAGTTCGCCACTGCAGTCGCCGTATGACTGACTTCCTTCAGGTGTCCACCGCAACGGAGACCCGCGAAGCGGCTGTGAAGCTGGCGCAGTCGGTTGTCTCCGCACGGCTCGCAGCCGGCGCGCAGATCGTCGGGCCGGTCGGGTCCGTGTTCTGGCACAAGGGCGAGTTCGGCTCAGGCGAGGAATGGCAGCTCGTCCTCAAGGTCCGCGCCGACCGGTACGACGAGGTCGAGGCACATCTGCTCAAACACCACCCCTGGCAGAACCCGGAAGTCTCCGCGATTCCGATCGTTGGCGGGGCGGACGGGTATCTCCAATGGCTGAGGACGACCACGGCACCGGACTGATCTCAGGCTTGCGCCAGTTTCAGTACCTCGGCCACTGCGGGCAGTTCGCGGTGCGTGCTGAGCCGACTCAGCATCGAAGCGTCCCCCGCTGAGCAGACCGTGACCTGTACGGCGCCGGACGGGCGGGCCCTTCGCTGGACGGTATAGGGAGGGTCGGGTACCCGCCCTCCCTGGCCACCCCCGCATCTATGCGTGTAGAACGTACTTACCCGTTCGAAAGGAACCGTCCATGGACGCCATCTCCGTCATCCGCGCCAAGCGCGACCGCGGTGAGCTGACCCCCGATCAGATCGACTGGGTCATCGACGCCTACACCCGCGGCGAGGTCGCCCACGAGCAGATGTCGTCCCTGGCCATGGCCATCTTCCTCAACGGCATGAACCGTACGGAGATCGCCCGCTGGACGGCCGCGATGATCGCCTCCGGCGAGCGCATGGACTTCTCCTCGCTGCCCCGCCCGACCGCCGACAAGCACTCCACCGGCGGCGTCGGTGACAAGATCACGCTGCCGCTCGCCCCGCTGGTCGCCGCCTGTGGGGCGGCCGTGCCGCAGCTCTCCGGCCGCGGGCTGGGCCACACCGGCGGCACCCTCGACAAGCTCGAGGCCATCCCGGGCTGGCGCGCGACGCTCTCCAACGACGAGATGCTGAACGTGCTGCGCGACGTCGGCTCCGTCATCTGCGCCGCCGGCGACGGTCTCGCCCCCGCCGACAAGAAGCTCTACGCGCTCCGCGATGTCACCGGCACCGTCGAGTCCATCCCGCTCATCGCCTCCTCCATCATGTCCAAGAAGATCGCCGAGGGCACCGGCTCCCTCGTCCTGGACGTCAAGGTCGGCTCCGGCGCCTTCATGAAGGACCTGGACAACGCCCGCGAACTGGCCTCCACCATGGTCGAGTTGGGTACCGACCACGGAGTGAGGACGGTCGCGCTGCTGACCGACATGGCCACCCCGCTGGGCCTGACCGCGGGCAACGCCCTCGAAGTCCGGGAATCCGTCGAGGTGCTGGCCGGCGGCGGCCCGCAGGACGTCGTCGAGCTGACCCTCGCCCTCGCCCGCGAGATGCTCGACGCGGCGGGCCTCAAGGACGCCGACCCGGCCAAGGCGCTGGCCGACGGCTCGGCCATGGACCACTGGCGCCGCATGATCAGCGCCCAGGGCGGCGACCCCGACGCGGCCCTCCCCGTGGCCCGCGAGCAGCATGTCGTCACCGCTGCCTCCTCCGGCACCCTCACCACGCTGGACGCCTACGCCGTGGGCCTCGCCGCCTGGCGCCTGGGCGCCGGCCGCGCCCGCAGGGAGGACCCGGTGCAGGCGGGCGCGGGCGTCGAACTCCACGCCAGGCCCGGCGACACCGTCACCGCGGGCCAGCCCCTGCTGACCCTGCACACCGACACCCCGGAGAAGTTCCCCTACGCCCTGGAGGCCCTCGACGGCGGCGTCCTCATCGGCCCCGGCGACGCGGCCTTCGCGGCCACGCCGGTGGTGCTGGAACGTATCGCCTGACCTGCGGTTTTCTCGTATGGGTGAACGGGATCGGTGGACCTGTGCCGGTCCCGTTCGGCATGCTGGGATCGGTGACGTACCGATAGAGGAGCACACCATGGCAGCAGTCATTGCTGAGCGCCTCCACCGTGCCGACGAGTCCGGCTGGGAAGAGGCTCTGAGGATCTGGGAGCGGACGAACGCTCCGGAGGGCTGCAAGGTGGAGATCATCGAGGGGATCGTCACCGTGGCACCACCGCCGGAGAGCGACCACAACGACACCGCGGACGAGCTTCAGCGTCTGCTGTACACCGTCATCCCTCGGGACTGGGGGATTTACCAGACCCAGGGGCTTACCGTTCCGGGCAGGCACGGGTTGTTCGTCCCCGATCTGGCCGTCATCCCGAAGAAGCTGCTGCCGCGCCCGCGCGAGCGCAGGACGGCTGATGTGGCTCAGCTCATCGTCGAGATCACGTCGCGTTCCAACGCGAATCATGACCGCATCGAGAAGCTGAACGGCTACGCGGCGGCCGGCGTCCCCCTGTACCTGCTGTTGGACCCCTGGCACTCCGGTAAGCCGACCGCAACGCTGTACGGAGAGCCGGCGGGCGGCTTGTACCGCGTGCTCGAGACCGTGAAGTACGGCGATGAGATGCGTCTTCCGGCGCCATTCGAGGTCACCGTCGACACGGCACTCTTCCCGGAGGGCTGAGGGGCCGACGACGAAGGGCCCGCCCCACCAGGACAGGTGGCAGGACGGGCCCTTCGGACTGCGGGGTTACGCGGCCTTCTCCAGGTGGAGGAGGCGGCGTTCGGCCACGGCCTTGCGGGTGGCGTAGAGGGTGATCGAGGCGGCGCCGAGCATCGCGACGAGGCCGAGGAGGACGGTGCCCTCCCAGCCGACGGCGTGGAAGGCGGCGGCGCCCAGCGCGCCGCCCAGGCTGCTGCCGAGGTAGTACGCGCACTGGTACAGGGCCGAGGCCTGGGCGCGCGCCGTCTTGGCGGTGCGGCTCACCGAGGACGAGGCGACGGCGTGGCCCGCGAAGAAGCCCGCGGTGATCAGGATGAGGCCCGCCAGCACCGTGTGGACGGAGTCGGAGAGGGAGAGCAGCAGGCCCGTGGAGGTCGTGGAGACGGCCAGGTACAGGGCGCCGCGGCGGCCCACCCGGGCGACCAGCTTTCCGGCCGCGGCGGAGGAGACCGTACCGACCAGGTAGACCACGAAGATCGAACCGACGATGCCCTGCGGGAGGTTGAACGGCTCGGAGACCAGGCGGTAGCCGATGACCGTGTAGACCGCGCCGAAGACCGTCATGAACAGCCCGCCGATGGCGTAGAGACGGCGCAGCAGCGGATCGGCGAGATGGCCGCCGAGCGTACGGGCCAGCGTCCGCGGACCCACCGAACGGGACACGAAGTGCCGGGCCCTGGGGACCAGCAGCCGGAAGGTCACCGCGCACACCACGGCCAGCACACCCACCGCGGCGAGCGCCGCCCGCCAGCCCCAGGCTTGGGCGACCCAGCCGGTCACGATACGGCCGGACATCCCGCCGATGCTGTTGCCCGCCACGAACAGTCCGATGGCCGCCACCAGCGCCTTGGCACGTACCTCCTCGGCCAGGAACGCCATCGCCGAGGCCGGCAGCCCGGCCAGCGCGACACCCTGGACGCCGCGCAGCGCGATCAGCGCACCGAGCGACGGGGCGAACGGCACCAGCATCGCGATCAGCGCGGCCACCGCGAGGGACCACATCATCAGGGTGCGCCGGCCGAAGCGCTCGGAGACCGCGCTCAGCGGGATCACGCCGAGCGCCAGGCCGAAGGTCGCCGCGGACACGGTCCAGCTCGCCTGGTCCGGGCTCACCCCGAGGTCGGCGGAGATCGCGGGCAGCAGCGCCTGCGTGGAGTAGAGGAGGGCGAAGGTGGCCACTCCGGCGGCGAAGAGCGCGAAGCTCATCCGGCGGTAGCCGGGGCCGCCCGGCCGCAGCTTGCCCGCTTCGGGGTCGGGCGCGGCGGTGGTGGAGGAGTCGGAGGACGACTGGGGAGAGGCGGCCGCACGTTCGGTGACGGACGCCCCGGTATCAGCGGGAGGCATGTTTCGAAAGTAGGCCTCCGCGTTTCATGCGTCCAATGCATGGAAACGGCATAATCGATGCTGTGGCACATGATCGCAGGTCGCAAGGGCCTCTGTTGCAAGGTCGCAACAGAAAAGACACTGCCGGTTCGGTCCGGCCAGGGGCGGACACCGGTGAGGTGGCCGAACTCGGCGCCGACTCGTGGGCGGTGCTCCTCGCGCCGCGGCTCGCCCAGTTCACCGCCGTCGCCCGGCACGAACACGTCACCCGCGCCGCGCAGGAGCTGGGCATGCCGCAACCGACGCTCAGCCGGGCCCTCGTGCGTCTGGAGGAGGACCTCGGCGTCGCCCTCTTCGCCCGGCACGGCCGCACCCTCTCGCTCACCCCGGCGGGCCGCGCCTTTCTCGCCTCCACCGAGCGGGCGTTGACGGACCTGGAGCGGGCGACGGAGTCCGTACGGGCCGATGTCGATCCCGCGGCCGGGAAGGTGGCGTTCGGCTTTCTGCACACCCTTGGGTCGGAGACCGTGCCCGGCCTGATCCGCAGCTTCCGCGCCGACCACCCGCGCGTCCGCTTCCAGCTCGTCCAGAACTACGGCGAGGCCATGATCGAGCGGCTGCGCGCCGGCGACCTCGACCTGTGTCTGACCTCGCCGGTGCCCGACTACCCGGACCTGGTCGCCCGCCGGCTCGACGAGCAGAAGCTGCGGCTGGTCGTCCCGGACGATCATCCGCTGGCGGCCCGTAAGCGCATCCGGCTCGCGGAGGCCGCGGGGGAGCTGTTCGTGACCCTGGAGCCGGGCTACGGGCTGCGCCGGATCACCGACGCGCTGTGTGCCGAGGCGGGCTTCACGCCGCGGGTCGCGTTCGAGGGGGAGGAGGCCGAGACGCTGCGCGGACTGGTCGCGGCCGGGCTGGGCGTGGCGCTGCTCCCGCCGCCGGCCGTGCCCCGCCCCGGCGTCGCCGAGCTGACCGTGACGGCGCCGCGCGCGGTCCGCGAGATCGGGGTCGCCTGGCTCGACGGCCACCCGGACACCCCACCGGTGGCCGCCTTCAAGAGGTTCCTGCTGAGCCGGCGGGGGCGTTTGTTGCCCAGGTGATGGGGGCTGGGGTGGACGGGGCCCGGGTGGCGGGGGCCCATGTGGCGGGAGTGCTCAGGGCGAACGGGAGGTGCCGCAGCGAGCCCCCGCCCGGCGCGCCGCCGGTTGACGGGGCGCGCCGGCCGGTGAGGCCCGTGAACGCTCAGTGCCGCAGCGACGCCCCGAAGCCCGCCGCCAGGGGCATCCGCAGGCCCAGGGGCGGCGGCGCGGCCAGGGCGTCCCTCACCGGGCGGGCGTAGTCCCGGGCGAACAGCGAGCCGAGCATGAAGTCGGCCGCCAGGGCCAGGACTTCGGCACGGTGCTGGTGCAGCGAGTGACCGTCGGAGTGCACCTCGAAGCGGCAGATGTCGCGGTTGACCTTCTTGGCGCGCTCGGCGTAGCGGTAGGACAGGTCGGGGTCGGTGCGCTCGTCGTTGGTGCCGTGGACGAGCAGCACCTGCCGGCCGATGAGCTGTTTCACCGGATCGGGCTGCTCGCCGTCCCGGTGTGGGTCGGGCAGCCAAGGGGCGAGCGCCAGCACGGAGTTGACGGCCGGGTGGCCCGCGGCGTGCAGCGCGGCGCGGGCGCCCATGCCCGTACCGACGAGGCAGACCGGGACGTCGCCGTAGCGGCGGACCACCTCCTCCAGCGCCCAGTCCGCGTCCCGCACCGGGTGGGCCGCGGTCCCGTTCCAGCCGCTGCACCGGTAGCGCACGACATGGGCCGTCAGCCCCTCAGGCCGTCCCGCCTTCGCCAGCCGGGCCGCCAGCGGGCGCACCGCCAGTGCCGCCACCGGCGACGGGCGCCGTATACCGGTCGGTCCGCCGCCGGGCAGTAAAAGCGCGACCCCGCTCACCTCCCGGCCGCCGCCTCGCCCGCCGACCCTCCGCCGGAGCGCTTCCCGCGCCCCGTCCTTGCCGGCCGTTCCCAGCGGTTTTCCCAGCCGGGCCTCACGCACCGGCAGCGCTTGCTGAGCCATGACCAGAACGATGGCAGAAGGAGGCGTGCCCGCCACCCCGTGGACGGGTCACTGTTACGTATCGTTCGGTGAGATCTACGCGCGTAGGGGCTAGAGTGCCGAAATGACGAGCGAGACCACCACCCTGCCGACCAGTGAACAGATCCGCCGCGCTCCCAAGGTGCTGCTCCACGACCACCTCGACGGCGGCCTGCGCCCGGCCACCGTCGTCGAACTGGCCCGCGAGAACGGCTACGAGGGACTGCCCGAAACCGACCCGGAGAAGCTCGGGATCTGGTTCCGGGAGGCCGCCGACTCCGGCTCGCTGGAGCGCTACCTGGAGACCTTCGCCCACACCTGCGCCGTCATGCAGACCCGCGACGCCCTGGTCCGGGTGGCCGCCGAGTGCGCCGAGGACCTGGCCGCCGACGGTGTGGTCTACGCCGAGGTCAGGTACGCGCCCGAGCAGCACCTCGAAAAGGGGCTGACCCTCGAAGAGGTCGTCGAGGCCGTCAACGAGGGCTTCCGCGAGGGTGAGCGGCGGGCCCGCGAGCAGGGCCGGCGCATCCGCGTCGGCGCGCTGCTGACCGCCATGCGGCACGCCGCCCGCGCCCTGGAGATCGCCGAACTCGCCAACCGCTACCGGGACACCGGCGTCGTCGGCTTCGACATCGCGGGCGCCGAGGCCGGCTACCCGCCCACCCGCCACCTCGACGCCTTCGAGTACCTCAAGCGGGAGAACAACCACTTCACCATCCACGCCGGCGAGGCCTTCGGTCTGCCGTCGATCTGGCAGGCCCTCCAGTGGTGCGGCGCCGACCGCCTCGGCCACGGTGTCCGGATCATCGACGACATCGAGGTCGCCGACGACGGCTCGGTCACGCTCGGCCGCCTCGCCTCGTACGTACGGGACAAGCGCATCCCGCTGGAGATGTGCCCGACCTCCAACCTCCAGACCGGCGCCGCCCCTTCCTACGCCGAGCACCCCATCGGTCTGCTGCGCCGTCTGCAATTCCGGCTCACGGTCAACACCGACAACCGGCTGATGAGCCACACGAGCATGTCCGAGGAATTCGAGCACCTGGTCAAGACATTTCGATACACGCTCGATGACATGCAGTGGTTTACAGTCAATGCGATGAAATCAGCGTTCATTCCTTTCGATGAACGTCTGGCCATGATCAATGACGTCATCAAGCCCGGTTACGCGGAACTGCGGGCCGAATGGCTGTTCCGCCCGGCGCTCACAACGCCCCCTGTGAGCAGCGCTTCTGACCCTGCGTAAGGGGCGAGAGTGAGCCTATAGCGCAACGGCCGGTGGAATGTCCACCGGCCGTTTTTTCTTTCGTCGTGGCTGTTTGCGGCGCCGGTTGCCGCCTCAGTAGGTTGATTTGCCGGTCAAGCCCCCATCACGAGGACGAAATTCGATGAAGCAGGGAACCATCAAGACACTCGGCACCGTCGCGCTCGGTGCCGCTTTCGTTGTCACCGCCGCGGGCGTCGCCAGCGCCGCCCCGTCGCTGGACACCACCGGGGTGCTGAAGAGCCTGCCGGTGAAGGACGCCACCAAGACCGTCTCCGGCCTCACCAAGGCCAAGCCGGCCGGCAACGACGTCAAGACCAAGCTCAACTCGCACGGCAACAAGCTGCTCGGCGGCCTGCCGACCGGCGCCGTCACCAAGAACCTCCCCCTGGGCGGCTGATCGCGCTCTCCGGCTCGTCCCCCGACAGGGACGCGTCCTGCGCCGTGCCCCGGCCGAACGCCTCGTGCGTACGGCCGGGGCATCGTCATGCGGGAACCCGGGCGGCGCGGCGCCGGTCCGGCATCCGCGCCGGGCGCCGGCGTGGGGCGGTCACCAGGCGGTGGCGGCCCTCTCCTCCGAGGGGAGGAATATCCACAGCGCCAGGTAGACCAGGAACTGCGGGCCGGGCAGCAGGCAGGACAGTACGAAGATCACGCGCATGGTCGTCGGCGTCATTCCGAAGCGACGGGCCAGGCCCGCGCACACTCCGGCGATCATTCGGTTGTTGCGGGGGCGGACCAGTGCGGCGGCCATGATGGCGGCTCCTTTGCGACTCGGTGGGGCGTTTGCCCCGATGACTCAACGGTAGGTCCGGCCGCCGGAGAGAGCATCAGCCTGCGGTGCCAGTTCAACCCTGGGGAACCTCGGGGTCACGTCCCTGAGATGTCCGTACCGGCGACGCAGCCGGCGCCGGGCCGTGGGGACCACCGCCAGATGCGCCAGGGCCACTCCCAGAGAGCCGAGCAGTACCGAGTCGATGTCCGGGACCCGGCCGGGTACCCCTGACTGCAACAGCTCGATGGCCAGCGCGATCATCGACCCGGCGAACACGGTGCGGGCCAGGGACACCAGCGGCGAAACGTTCAGCCGGCCCGCCGAGAGCGGCAGCAGCAGCCCCAGCGGCGCCAGCAGCAGCACCGAAGCGCCCAGATGCTGCACGGCCTCCCATGACGGTCCGTGTGCCAGCTCGGCCCGGATCGTCGCCAGCGGCTGGAGATTGGTGGCGGACACCCAGGGCACGGTGCGCGGGCGCAGCGTCAGCCAGCCGACGGTCGACAGATGCGCCACTAGGAGGAGAAGTCCGGTGACGCGCATACGGGGAACGGCGGTGGTGCCGGGGCCATGACGCTGCACACAGCCCAGGACGCGACAGGCGGGGGCTGTGGTTCCGCCTGACGGTGCCCGTCTCGGCCGTCGTGTCAGCCCTCTTCGGACAACGGGTCACCCCACCCGGCGTTCTCCGCTATGTCCGGATTGGCCAGCACATCGTCGGAGCAGTCGTAGCGGTGCGCGGTGTCGTCGCCCGGCCCGCCCAGCACCGCCGCATGCGTCCGGCCCAGCGCCGGGCTCGCGCCGTAGGTGCACACCAGCTGGGCCAGCGCGAACGACGGCAGATCGTCCGGCCGGATGCTCAGCCGCAGCGCGTCCGAGGGGTCGTCCGCGCGCGGCGCCGTGACCTTCAGGTCCCGGGGCAGCGCGCTGCTGAAGCCGGCCCGGTCCTCGGCGGACGAGGGCTGCCGCTGGAGCTCCTTGAGCAGCGCACGCGCGGTCGGCAGCCGTGGATCGGTGGCCGCCGTGCCCTTGGGCAGCGCCACCGCCCGCTCCACCTGGGCCAGCGCCGAGCCGCACACGAGATAGACGGTGGCCTGGGTCCTGCCGGGCGCGTTCGGGGCCGGCTCGCCCGCCGGGGCCCTGCAGCTGACCCGCGAGGGCGCGCCGCCCGCGTCGACCGGGACCGACGTGCCCCGGATTCCGCAGCCCGCCGCGGCGAGCGCGAGCGCCGCCACGGCGGCGGTGCGCCGCCCCGTCCGCCTGACCGGCGTCATCGCTCGTCCTCCGTGCCCTCGCCGGCCGCGCGGGCCGGGCCGCCGTCGCTGCGGTCTCCGTCCGTGAGCGGCGCTGCGTCCATCGGCAGCCGCAGGGTGAAGACCGCGCCGCCCTCGGGAAGGTTGGCCGCCGTGATCTCCCCGCCGTGGATATGGGCGTTCTCCAGCGCGATCGACAGGCCCAGACCGCTGCCCTCCGACCGCGGCCGGGACGCGCTCGCCTTGTAGAAGCGGTCGAAGACATGCGGAAGGACTTCTTCCGGGATGCCGGGGCCGTGATCCCGTACCCGGATCACCAGCGTGCCGCCCCCCGGCCGCTCCGCGTCCGCCGCCTCCTCGGGCCGCTCCGGCCCCGTGTGCTCCGCGGGGGCCTCCGGTCCGCCGGACGCCTCGGGCACGGCCGGACCACCGGTGACGGCCGTGCTGCCGGTCCGGCCGCCCGCACCGTCACCCGCCGCCTCCTCGGTGCGCACCGACACCCGCACCGGGGAGCCGCCGTGCTTGAGGGCGTTGCCGATCAGGTTCGCCAGGATGACATCGAGCCGCCGCGGGTCCAGACGGGCCACGATGCCGCGGTCCGCGTCCAGCTCGACCGCGTCCAGCCAGGCCCGTGCGTCGATGCAGGCCGTGACCTGGTCCGCGACATCGACGTCGTCCAGCACCAGCCGGGCCGTCCCCGCGTCGAAGCGGGTGACCTCCATCAGGTTCTCCACGAGGTCGTTCAGCCGCCGGGTCTCGCTGACCACCAGCTGCACCGCCGGCGCGATCATCGGGTCGAGGGACTCCGACTCCTCCTCCAGCACCTCGGACACCGCGGTGATCGCGGTCAGCGGCGTCCGCAGCTCGTGCGACATGTCGGCGACGAACCGCCGGGACGCCGCCTCGCGCCCGCTCAGCTCCTCGACCCGCTGTTCCAGACGTTCCGCGGTGCGGTTGAACGTCCGGGACAGGTCGGCCAGTTCGTCCGTGCCGGTCACCCGCAGCCGGGTGTCCAGCCGCCCCTCGCCCAGCTGCCGCGCCGCGTACCCCAGCCGCTGTACGGGCCGCAGCACGGTCGTCGCGGCGGCCTGGGCCAGCAGCGCCGAGCCGACCAGCGCGAGCGCGGTCGCGATCCCCAGCGACCAGGCCAGCGAGTTGAGGTCCTGCCGCTCGGTGGCCAGCGACTTCATCATGTAGCCGGTGGGCCCGCCGCCGATCACCTTCGCCCCGGCGACGAGGTACGGGGCGTCCCCGACCTCCCTGCGCTGCCAGTACAGATGGTGCGGATAGCGGTTGGACTCGTCGACCGGGCGCACCTCGTCGACCGCGGTACGCAGCGACTGCGGCACGCTGTCCAGCGTCAGCAGGTCCTTGTTCGTGGTCGCCGCGCAGTCCTTGCCCTCGCGGTCGACCCCGATCAGCAGCACCGCGTAGTTCTGCGGCCCGGCCGCCATCTGCCGTGCCGCGTCCTGGAGTTCGGCGCACCGCGGGCGCAGCGGCAGCGACCGCGTGCTGTCCTCCAGCGCCTTGCGGAAGTCCTTGAGGACGGCGTTCTGGGTGCGCTCCAGAACGGTGTTGCGGTTGAGCCAGTACGCGATGCCCGACGCCGAGACCGCCGCGGTCAGCGCCACCAGCGCGAAGACCACGACCAGCCGCAGCCGCAGACTCGTCCAGCGCAGCAGCCCCGACGCCCGGCGCAGCCCCCGCAGCACCCGCCGGCCGGCTCCTGGCCGGGCCGCGTCCGCGGACCCGCCGCCCGCGCCGTCATCCGTCGCACCGCCGTCCGCGGGCCCTTCCCTCACTGCGGCGAGTCCAGCCGGTAGCCGACACCGCGGACCGTACGGATCAGGGTCGGCGAGGAGGGCACGTCCTCCACCTTCGCCCGCAGCCGCTGCACACACGCGTCCACCAGGCGCGAGTCGCCCAGGTAGTCGTGCTCCCACACCAGCCGCAGCAGCTGCTGCCGGGACAGCGCCTGACCGGGCCGGCGGCTCAGCTCCAGCAGCAACCGCAGCTCGGTCGGCGTCAGTTGCAGATCCTCGCCGTTCTTGGTGACCGTCATCGCCGACCGGTCGATCACCAGCGAGCCGAACGTCGCCGAGTCACTGGACTCCCGCTCGCCACGGCGCAGCACCGCCCGGATACGGGCGTCCAGCACCCGCCCCTGGACCGGTTTGACGACATAGTCGTCGGCGCCGGACTCCAGGCCCACCACGACGTCGATGTCGTCGTTACGCGCGGTGAGCAGGATGATGGGCAGCTGGTCCGTACGCCTGATCCGCCGGCACACCTCGAAACCGTCGATGCCCGGCAGCATCACATCCAGCACGATCAGGTCCGGGCGCTGCTCACGCAGCAGCTTCAGGCCGTCCTCGCCCGTCGCCGCGGTCACCACACGGTGACCCTGGCGCGACAGCGAGAGTTCGAGGGCCGTGCGGATGGCGTCGTCGTCCTCGATCAGCAACAGGAAAGGCACGTCAGCCATTCTGGCCCATGGGACGCCGGGAGATCGACCAGTGGCGCTCACGTACACAAGGCCCGCGCGCCCCGCACCCCGCGACGCGCCGCACCGGGCCCTGTGACAGGCCTGTGACAGTCGGCGGACAACGCGATGAAACTGGGTTGGCAGTCTTTTGGGCACCGGGAGAGATCAACAACCGGGACACACCGAACGAGCTGGCTCTACGACGGGGGGCGCGAGATGAACACACTGCACGGGACCACTTCCAGCGCAGTTATCACGCGGCTCCACGACGTCATCCGGTCCGGCGAGAAGTCCGGTGGAGCACGGGGGTGCACCCGCACCGTCGTGCGTCAGCGGCCGCCTTTCAAGGTGGCCATCGACGCCACGACGGTGGAGATCGGCCCGGGGCACGGGGGCAAGGCCGCCCACGGGGGAGAAAACGGGGGAAAGACCGGGGGAGCGGAGTACGGGGAGGCCACGGGGGAACGGCGTTCCGCGTCGGAGGCGGCCGAGGCCGAAGCGGCCTTCACCGCCTACGTCCAGGAGCGCCGCGCCTCCCTGTACGCCACCGCCTACCACCTGACCGGCGACCGCTACGAGGCCGAGGACCTGCTGCAGAGCGCGCTGTTCTCGACCTACCGGGCGTGGGACCGGATCAGTGACAAGGCGGCGCTCGGCGGCTATCTGCGCCGCACCATGACCAACCTGCACATCAGCGCCTGGCGCCGGCGCAAGCTCAACGAGTACCCGACCGAGGAACTGCCGGAGACGGCCGGCGACGTGGACGCGATGCGCGGCACCGAGCTGCGCGCCGTGCTGTGGCAGGCGCTGGTCCGGCTGCCCGAGACGCAGCGCACGATGCTGGTGCTGCGCTACTACGAGGGCCGCACGGACCCGGAGATCGCGGACATTCTCAACATCAGTGTCGGCACGGTGAAGTCGAGCATCTGGCGCGCGCTGCGCCGGCTGCGCGAGGACGAGGTCCTCAGCTTCGGCCGTGACGAGGAGGAGTCCTTCGGCGAGCTGGTGGCCTGAGGACGGGGGGAGCCCGAGGGGGGACCAGGGGGGAACGCCCGAGGGGGATACGGGGGAACCGGCCGAAGCGGAGCGATCCGCGGAGGCCGGACGTATCAGGGGATACGGGGGAAGCACGGGGGAGAAAAGGCGGGTTCGGACGGCCGGGGGGTCTGTCCGAACCCGCTTCTCCGTTTGTGCGCGGCGGGTGCGCGGTCCGTGCGTGGCTTGTGCGCCGACGCCGACGCCGACGCCGACGCCGACGCCGACGCCGACGCGGGCCGGTCAGGACCGTACGGCCGCGCCCACTATGTCCGGTGTCCCCGCCGCCGCTATACGGGCCAGCGCCTCCGGCCCGGCGCAGGGGTGCGCGCCCAGGGCTGTGTGCCGGGCGACCACCGACCGCTCGTCGCGCAGCAGCCGCAGCCCGCGGCGGACGAGATACGGGGCGGACTTGCGGCCCTCCCGCAGATCCCGTGCCAGCCGCCGGCGGAAGGTGGTGGTGGGGCGGCCGCGCAGACACAGCGCGTCGGCCAACAGCCCCGCCGCCCGGCAGTCCTCGATGACCTCGGCCGCGAAGATCCCCTCCGCGATGAACAGCGGGGCGCCACCGAGGTCGAGCCCCGACGCGCCGGTCCGGGCGCTGGTCGCGATGTCGTACACCGGAACGTCGGCACGCCCCGTACGGCACAGCGCCGCGATGGCCGCGAGGGCGGCGCCGGCGTCCCAGGAGAGCGGCGCGTCCCAGTCGGCGCCGCCGCCGTCGGGCAGTTGCGGCAGAGTCGGGTCCGTCCCCTCCTTGTAGAAGTCGTCGAGGTTCAGGACGGGGAGGCCGCTGTGCGCGGCCAGGGACGTCTTGCCGGAGCCCGACGGGCCGGTCAGCAGGACGACTCGGGTGGGGGTACCTCCCCGCTCGAGCGGAGTCGAGAGTTTGGCGGAGGGTGGCCGGTTGGCGGTGTGGGAGCTCACGGGCACCCATTGTCGCGTATTGCGCCGTGTGGGGTACCCCTGGCGCGCGAGGTGGATCGGCCCCCGCGCCCTCAACTACGCTACGCAGTCAATCGATTACCTCGATGCCCCGAATCCGTTGGCTCGCACAGCACTTCGGCCCCTTCGAACCACAGGCAGGTGGCACATGCCCTCCCACGCGCGTCCCAAGCCCAGCCGTGTTCCGCGCACCTTGCTGCGGGCCGGACTGGTGATCTCCGCGGCCGGTGCCGCGCTCGCGGCGGGCGGTGCGGCGACGGCGAGCGCGGCACCGGCCGCCTCCGACCTCACCACCGACACCGGCGCCGCCGCCTCGGGCCTGACCGGCGCCCTGCTGCACTCCGCGGCCGGCGGCCTCGGCCCGGTCAAGAACCTGAAGCTGGACCCGCTGGCCAACACCTCCGTCGACCCGCTCGCCAACGCCGTGAGCACCCAGATCGCCGACTTCAAGCCGGTGGGCACCACCCTCCTGACCGGCGCCCTCTCGAACGGCGCCGCGCTCAAGGACCTGCCCCTGGTGGGTCAGGTGACGCGGGTGCTGCCGGGCTGACGACGGACGCGGCGGGGGCGGTTGGGACGGCTGCGACGGCCGGGAGTCGTCCCGGGCCGCCCCGGCCCGGTCCCGCGCGTCAACCGGCTGTACTCGGCGTACTCCTCGGCCTGCCACGGCACTTCGCCGGGATGGAGGAACCGGCTGCAGGGGGTGAGGTGATCATGCTTCACGCGGTCATTTCCCCTGCTGCCGTACGCAAAGCGAAGTGCGGGGCCCCGCCTGTGAAGGAGGGGCCCCGCACTGTCGTTCCGCGGACTCCACCGGCCCGCGGGTGTCAGGCTTAGACGCCCATCGGGTGCCAGACCGTTTTCGTCTCCAGGAAGGCCAGGAGGCGGGTGGTGCCGGGGTCGGCGGTCCACGCCTGCGTGGTGGGGCGGAGGACGCGCTTGAGGTTGTCGGCCGCCGCGGTCTCCAGGTCCTTGGCCAAGGCGGGGTCCGCGCCCGCGAGGTCGAGGGCGTTGACGTCCTGGTGGGCGGCGAGCGGAGCGGCGAGTTCCGCGGTGCGGCCGGAGAGGATGTTGACGACGCCGCCCGGGAGGTCGGAGGTGGCGAGCACCTCGGCCAGGGAGAGGGCGGGCAGCGGGGCGTTCTCGGCGGCCGCCACGACCACCGTGTTGCCGGTGACGATCGCCGGGGCGATCACCGAGACCAGGCCGAGGAACGAGGAGTCCTGGGGGGCCAGGACCGCGACCACGCCGGTCGGTTCGGGGGCGGAGAGGTTGAAGTACGGGCCGGCCACCGGGTTGGCACCGCCGGCGATCTGGGCGACCTTGTCGGACCAGCCCGCGTACCAGACCCAGCGGTCGATCGCCGCGTCCACCTGGGCGGCGGCCTTCGCCTTCGAGAGCCCCTCGGCCGCGGCGACCTCGGCGGTGAACTGGTCGCGGCGGCCCTCCAGCATCTCGGCGACGCGGTAGAGGATCTGGCCGCGGTTGTAGGCCGTGGCGCCGGACCAGCCGCCGAAGGCCTTACGGGCGGCGACCACCGCGTCCCGGGCGTCCTTGCGGGAGGCCAGCGGGGCGTTGGCGAGCCATGTGCCCTTGGAGTCGGTCACCTCGTACACCCGTCCGCTCTCGGACCGGGGGAACTTCCCCCCGACGTACAGCTTGTAGGTCTTGAAGACGGCGAGTCGGCCAGTCAGCTCAGACATTGAGGTACGCCTCCAGACCGTGCCGGCCGCCCTCGCGGCCGTAGCCCGACTCCTGGTAGCCGCCGAACGGCGAGGCCGGGTCGAACTTGTTGAACGTGTTGGACCAGATGACGCCCGCGCGGAGCTTGTTCGCCATCCACAGGCTCCGCGAGCCCTTCTCCGTCCAGATGCCGGCGGAGAGGCCGTAGGGGGTGTTGTTGGCCTTCTCCACGGCCTCCGCGGGGGTGCGGAAGGTCAGCACGGACAGCACCGGGCCGAAGATCTCCTCGCGGGCGATGCGGTGCGCCTGGGTGACGCCGGTGAACAGCGTCGGGGCGAACCAGTAGCCGGCGGAGGGGAGTTCGCAGGACGGCGCCCAGCGCTCGGCGCCCTCGGCCTCGCCCGCGTCGGCCAGCTCGGTGATCCGGGCCAGCTGCTCGGCGGAGTTGATCGCGCCGATGTCGGTGTTCTTGTCGAGCGGGTCGCCCACCCGCAGGGTCTGCATCCGGCGCTTGAGCGCGTCCAGCAGCTCGTCCTGCACCGACTCCTGGACCAGCAGGCGGGAGCCCGCGCAGCAGACGTGGCCCTGGTTGAAGAAGATGCCGTTGACGATGCCCTCGACGGCCTGGTCGAGCGGCGCGTCGTCGAAGACGATGTTCGCCGCCTTGCCGCCGAGCTCCAGGGTCACCTTCTTGTCGGTGCCGGCGACCGTACGGGCGATGGCCTTGCCGACGTCGGTCGAGCCGGTGAAGGCGACCTTGTTGACGTCCGGGTGCGCGACCAGCGCGGCGCCCGTGGAACCGTCTCCCGTCAGGATGTTGACGACACCCTTCGGCAGGCCCGCCTGGCGGCAGATGTCCGCGAAGAACAGGGCGGACAGCGGGGTCGTCTCGGCGGGCTTGAGGACGACGGTGTTGCCGGTCGCCAGCGCCGGGGCGATCTTCCACGCGAGCATCAGCAGCGGGAAGTTCCAGGGGATGACCTGGCCGGCGACGCCCAGGGGGCGCGGGTTCGGGCCGTACCCCGCGTGGTCGAGCTTGTCGGCCCAGCCCGCGTAGTAGAAGAAGTGCGCGGCGACCAGCGGCAGGTCGGCGTCCCGGGACTCGCGGATCGGCTTGCCGTTGTCCAGCGTCTCCAGGACGGCCAGCTCCCGCGAGCGCTCCTGGATGATCCGGGCGATCCGGAAGAGGTACTTGGCGCGCTCGGCGCCGGGCAGCGCGGACCACTTCTCGAACGCCTTGCGGGCGGCCTTCACGGCCCGGTCGACGTCGTCGGCGGTGGCCTGCGCGACCTCGGAGAGGACCTCCTCGGACGACGGCGAGACGGTCTTGAAGACCTTGCCGTCGGAGGCCGGGGCGAACTCGCCGTCGACGAACAGCCCGTAGGACGGCGCGAGGTCGACGACCGCGCGGGACTCGGGGGCGGGTGCGTAATCGAAGGTCATGGGAGCCTCAGTCCACCGTGACGTAGTCGGGGCCGGAGTAGCGGCCGGTGCTGAGCTTCTGGCGCTGCATCAGCAGGTCGTTCAGGAGGCTGGAGGCGCCGAAGCGGAACCAGTCGGCGGTCAGCCAGGGCTCGCCGAGCGTCTCGTTGACCATCACCAGGTACTTGATCGCGTCCTTGGTGGTACGGATACCGCCGGCCGGCTTCACACCGACCTGGACGCCGGTCGTGGCGTGGAAGTCACGGACCGCCTCCAGCATCAGGAGGGTGACCGGCGGGGTGGCGTTGACGGCGACCTTGCCGGTCGAGGTCTTGATGAAGTCGGCGCCCGCGAGCATCGCCAGCCAGGAGACCCGGCGGACGTTGTCGTACGTCTGGAGCTCGCCTGTCTCGAAGATGACCTTGAGGTGGGCGGCCGTCCCGTCGGGCCGGGCGCACGCCTCCTTGACGGCCTTGATCTCCTCGAAGACGTCCATGTAGCGGCCGGAGAGGAAGGCGCCCCGGTCGATCACCATGTCGATCTCGTCGGCACCGGCCGCGACCGCGTCCCGGGTGTCGGCGAGCTTGACCGGCAGCGCGGCGCGGCCGGCCGGGAAGGCGGTGGCGACGGACGCGACGTGGATGCCGGAGTCGCCGAGCGCCTCCTTGGCCGTCGCGACCATGTCCGGGTAGACGCAGATCGCCGCGACCTTGGGGCTGGTGCGGTCGGTGGGGTCCGGGTGGACGCCCTTGGCGCACAGCGCCCGGACCTTGCCCGGGGTGTCCGCGCCTTCGAGGGTCGTCAGGTCGATCATCGAGATGGCGAGGTCGATGGCGTAGGCCTTCGCCGTCGTCTTGATCGAGCGGGTGCCGAGGGTGGCGGCGCGGGCCTCTAGGCCGACCGCGTCGACGCCGGGGAGGCCGTGGAGGAAGCGGCGCAGCGCACCGTCGTCGGCGGTCACGTCCGCCATTGACGCCAGACGCCCCGCGGCTTCCTTGCCGTATGCGGGAACAGTGATGGGCATGGTCACGAGGGGAGCATATCTACGCGCGTAGCACCATGTCATCCCCCTCAGTCGACCGAATCCGGCCGGGCGGGCGGGGCCGGTTCCGGCAACGCGCCCGGTAGCGGGCGTGGCGCGGGGCCTCCACCGGGTACGGACGGGCCTGCGGCGCGTGCCCGAATGATGCCGTAACGCAATGTCCGGCATCCGGACGGTCAGGCAGAATCGCCCTCATGACGAGCCAGGAACGGACCACCCCGCCTCAGCAGCAGTACGCGGAGCGCAGTTACCGGTCGCCCGCGGCCCTCCTCGGCGGCGCGCTGCTCCTCCTGCTCGGACTCTGGCTGGGCGGCGACGCGCTGCTGCGGGGCGCCGTGCACACCAAGCTCACCGCGCTGTTCGCGCTGCTCCTCGGGGTGCCGCTGGTCACCGCCTACACCCTGCGGCCGCTGGTCAGGGCGGGCGAGGACCGGCTGACGGTGCGCAACCCGTTCCGTACGATCACGCTGCCGTGGGGCGCGGTGGAGGAGCTGCGGGCGACGTTCTCCACCGAGGTGTTCACCGGCGGCGGCAAGTACCAGATGTGGGCGATCCCGGTCTCGCTGCGGCAGCGCAAGAAGGTCAGCCGCCAGGCGGCGGGCTCCGCGCCGCGGCCCCGCTTCGGCCTGAACGCCGACGCCGGGCCGGTGCCGCGCGCCATGGCCGACCAGACCCTCGACGAGCTGCGCGAGATCAAGGAGCGCGCCACCCACCGCGAGAGCGCCCAGGGCGAGCCGGTGGTGCGCTGGGCGTACGCGGTCATCGCGCCGGTGGCGGTGGGCGCGGTGGGGCTGGCCGTGATGCTGGCGGTGTAGCTGTCCGGGGCTGAGGCCCGTCAGCTGTTTGGGCCTGCGGTCTGTAGGCCGTTTCGGGGCTGCGGTGGTCCGTGAGTCGTTTCGGGACTGCGGCCTGTAAGCCGTTCCGGGACTGCGGCCTGTAGTGGGCGACCGGGGTTGAGGGCGTCCAGGGGTGGCTGCTCAGGGGCATGTCCCGGTGGGAGCCCGGGAGTTGGGCGCACCCAGGGGTTGGCCCCTCAGGGGCGTCTCCCCGGGGGCATTGCCTCAAGGCCGTGTCCCCAGGGTTGTTTCCCCGCCGCCCACCCCGGTGTTGTTGTTTCCCCGCCGCCCACCCCGGTGTTGTTGTTTCCCCGCCGCCCACCCCCCTTCGGGGGGTGGGCGGGTAGGGAGGGTAGGGAGGGCGGGCAGGAGCGGGGGTGGAAGCGGCAGTGGAAGCGGCAGTGGCTGCGCGTGCGGAAGCCAACCCCGCCGTCTCCGAAACCCCCGCCGTCTCCGACCAGCGAGCTCAGATCCCCGCCGCCCCCGACAGGTCCCGCTTGATCGACGTGAGTGCCGCAGCGGCCTTCGTGCGGGCCTCGGGCAGGGCGTCGGGCGAGGCCACCGGGACCACGACCTCCAGGTAGCACTTGAGCTTGGGCTCGGTGCCGCTGGGGCGGACCACCACGCGGGCGGCCTCGATCCCGGCCTCCGGTGAACCGGACAGGTAGTAGCGCAGCCCGTCGGTCGGCGGCAGCGTCTCCGTGCCCCGGGTCAGATCGTCGGCCCGTGTCACGCTCAGACCGGCCAGCGCGGCCGGCGGCTGGGCGCGCAGCCTGCCCATGGCGTCGGCGATCAGCGACAGGTCCTCGACCCGGACCGAGAGCTGGTCGGTGGCGTGCAGCCCGTGCTCCAGCGCGAGGTCGTCGAGCAGGTCGGTGAGGGTGCGGCCGGACTGCTTGAGCTCCGCGGCCAGCTCGGTGATCAGCAGGGCGGCGGTGATGCCGTCCTTGTCGCGGACGCCCCGCGGGTCGACGCAGTAGCCGAGCGCCTCCTCGAAGGCGTACCGCAGACCGTCCACCCGGGCCAGCCACTTGAAGCCGGTCAGCGTCTCCTCGTACGGGAGCGACGCGGCGGCCGCGATACGGGACAGCAGCTGGGAGGAGACGATGGTCGTCGCGAAGGTGCCGGACGCGCCCTTGCGCACCAGGTGGGCGGCGAGCAGCGCGCCGACCTCGTCGCCGCGCAGCATCCGCCAGCCGTCCGGCGTGCCGGGGGCGGGGACGGCGACGGCGCAGCGGTCCGCGTCGGGGTCGTTGGCGATCACGATGTCGACGCCGGCGGTGTTCCGGGCGGTGGCGAACGCGAGGTCCATCGCGCCCGGCTCCTCCGGGTTGGGGAAGGCGACCGTCGGGAAGTCGGGGTCCGGCTCGGCCTGTTCCGCGACGACCACCGGGGCGGGGAAGCCGGCCCGCTCGAAGGCGGCGACCAGGGTGTCCCGGCCGACCCCGTGCATCGGCGTGTAGACGACCGCGGTGTCCCGGGGGGAGCCAGGCGTCAGCACGGCGTCCGTACGCGCCAGATAGGCGCTCAGCACCGTCTCGTCGAGGGTCTCCCAGCCGCTCTCCGGGCGCGGGACGTCGGCCAGCGAGCGGACCGCGGCGATCTCGGCGGCGATCTCGCCGTCCGCGGGCGGCACGATCTGGGAGCCGTCGCCCAGGTAGACCTTGTAGCCGTTGTCGCGGGGCGGGTTGTGGCTGGCGGTGACCTCGACACCGGCCACCGCGCCCAGGTGCCTTATCGCGAAGGCCAGGACCGGGGTGGGCAGCGGGCGCGGCAGCAGCGCGGCGCGCAGGCCCGCGCCGGTCATCACGGCCGCCGTGTCGCGGGCGAAGTCGGCGCTCTTGTGGCGCGCGTCGTAGCCGATGACCACCAGGCCCGAACCGTCACCCTGCGCCTTGAGGTATGCGGCGAGTCCGGCCGCCGCCCGGATGACCACGGAACGGTTCATCCGCATCGGGCCCGCGCCCAGCTCACCGCGCAGCCCGGCGGTGCCGAACTGGAGGGTGCCGGCGAACCGGGCGGCCAGCTCCTCGGTGTCCTCGGCGGCGAGGAGCTTGGACAGCTCCTCCCGGGTCTCCGGGTCGGGGTCCTCGGCCAGCCATGCCTGGGCCCGGTTGATCAGCTCCGCGGGATCGGTAGCCACGTGATGCTCCTGACGGTGGATGCGGGTGGGGCGCGCGCTGAGGACAGCGGGGACGGGGCCCTCTCGGCTCGTCACGCATACCCGGTATCCGGGTACGGGGAGCCGCGGAACCGGCCAATGCCACTGGATGGCAGCGCACGCGGAGGGCCGCGCCGCGCGGCGGGGCGGAACGGCCGGCGGACGGCGGGGCGGGTGCGGCGGTGACGGCGGCCGGCCCGGCGGGTGGGGCGCACCCGCCGTGGCCGTCGGCCGTCGTCGTCCGGGCGCGGCGCGGTGGCGCCGCGGTGCCTCAGAGCTTGCCGAGCACCTGGGCGAGCAGGCTGCCCATCCGGGTCGCGGAGTCGCGGCCGGCCTGGAGCACCTCTTCGTGGTTGAGCGGTTCGCCCGTCATGCCGGCGGCGAGGTTCGTCACCAGCGACAGGCCGAGCACCTCGGCGCCGGCCTCGCGCGCCGCGATGGCTTCCAGGACCGTGGACATGCCGACCAGGTCGGCGCCCAGGGTCCGGAGCATCTTGATCTCGGCCGGGGTCTCGTAGTGCGGGCCGGGGAGCTGGGCGTAGACGCCCTCCTCCAGGCTCGGGTCGACCTCCTTGCACAGCGCGCGCAGCCGCGGCGAGTACAGGTCCGTCAGGTCGACGAAGTTCGCGCCGGCGATCGGGGAGGTGGCGGTCAGGTTGAGGTGGTCGCTGATGAGGACCGGCTGGCCGGGGCGCATGCCCTCGCGCAGGCCGCCGCAGCCGTTGGTGAGCACCACGGTCTTGCAGCCGGCCGCCACGGCGGTGCGGACACCGTGCGCGACGGCGGCGACCCCGCGGCCCTCGTAGTAGTGGGTGCGGCCCAGGAAGACCAGCGCCCGCTTCGCACCGACCTGGTACGAGCGGATCGTGCCGCCGTGCCCGGCGACGGCCGGCGCCGGGAAGCCGGGCAGCTCGGTGACGGGGAATTCGTGCTCGGGCGCGCCCAGGGCCTCGGCGGCCGGAGCCCAGCCGGAGCCCATCACCAGGGCGACGTCATGGGTCTCGGCGCCGGTCAGCTCGCGCAGACGGGCGGCGGCGTCGGCGGCGGCACCCTGGGGGTCGCGCGCGATGTCCGGAGTAACAGATGCGTTCACGCGGACGAGGGTAGCCGGTAATGCCCTACGCGCGTAGATGTCGCTGCTCACGGCTCTCGGAACGGAGCGTTGTGGCATCTGCCAAATGCATGTGCCCGGGCGCGTCGCGGCACCCGTACGGCGGCCTGCCCGCCGCGGCGCCGCCCGTCAGCAGGGCCGCTTGCGCAGCTCCATCACATAGTCGTGCGGTGCGCCCGCCGACTCCGCGGCGTCCGCGATCTCGCCCAGATAGCGGGCCGACGGCAGACCGCCCTCATAGCCGTTGAGGACGTAGATCCACGCCGCCTCGTCGCCGTCGAGGGTGTGCACCCGCACCCGCATCCGCCGGTAGATGTCCATACCCACGCCCTCCCACCGGTCCATGGACTCCTCGTCCATGGGCGCGATGTCGTAGAGCGCGACGAAGAGCTGGGAGCGTGGCGACTCGACGACCGTCGCCAGCGCGCCCTCCCAGCCCATCTGCTCGCCGCCGAAGGTGAGCCGCCAGCCGTTGAGCCAGCCGGTGCCGCGCAGCGGCGAGTGCGGTGCGCGGCGGGACATCAGCCGCGCGTCGAGGTTGCCGGCGTACGCGGCGTAGAGCGACATGGTTCCGAGGGTACGGGAGGTTGCCCGCCGGGCTCGTGGTGCCGGGGGGCCGGACGGAAGACCCGGTGGGGCGCGCCCCGGTGGCCGCCGGGGACGGAGTACGCCCCCGGGCGAGAGCGACGTACGGGCGTGCGGGACAATGGAGTACGTGACTCGGATCGTGATCATCGGTGGTGGACCCGGCGGCTACGAAGCGGCCCTGGTGGCGGCTTCTCTCGGCGCGGAGGTGACCGTCGTCGACTGCGACGGTCTGGGCGGGGCGTCGGTGCTGACCGACTGCGTGCCGTCGAAGACTCTGATCGCCACCGCCGAGGTGATGACGACCTTCGACTCCTCGTACGAGGAGCTGGGCATCATCGTCGAGGACGACACACCGCACGTGGACCGGCCCGCCCGGGTCGTCGGCGTCGACCTCGGCAAGGTCAACCGGCGCGTCAAGCGCCTCGCGCTCGCCCAGTCGCATGACATCACCGCCTCCGTGACGCGCGCCGGCGGCCGGGTCATGCGCGGCCGCGGGCGGCTGGAGCCGGGCCAGGCCCCGGACGGCTCCCGCAAGGTGACGGTCACCGCCGCCGACGGCACCACGGAGGGGCTGATCGCGGACGCGGTGCTGATCGCCACCGGCGCGCACCCCCGCGAGATCCCGGACGCGCTGCCGGACGGCGAGCGCATCCTGAACTGGACCCAGGTCTACGACCTCGACGAGCTGCCCGAAGAGCTGATCGTGGTGGGTTCCGGTGTCACCGGTGCCGAGTTCGCCGGTGCCTACCAGGCGCTCGGCTCCCGCGTCACCCTCGTCTCCTCCCGGGACCGCGTGCTGCCGGGTGAGGACCCGGACGCCGCCGCCGTCCTGGAGGACGTCTTCCGCCGCCGCGGCATGAACGTCATGTCGCGCTCCCGGGCCCAGTCCGCCAAACGGGTCGGCGACCGCGTCGAGGTCACCCTGTCCGACGGCCGCACCATCTCCGGCACGCACTGTCTGATGGCGGTCGGCTCCATCCCCAACACCGAGGGCATCGGCCTGGAAGCGGCCGGCGTCAAGCTCAAGGACTCCGGCCACATCTGGACCGACAAGGTCTCCCGCACCAGCGCCCAGGGCGTCTACGCGGCCGGCGACTGCACCGGCATCTTCGCGCTGGCGTCCGTCGCCGCGATGCAGGGCCGGATCGCGATGTACCACTTCCTCGGTGACGCGGTGACCCCGCTGAACCTCAAGACGGTCTCCGCGAACGTCTTCACCGACCCGGAGATCGCCACCGTCGGTTACTCCCAGGCCGACGTCGACAGCGGCCGGATCGACGCCCGGGTCGTGAAGCTCCCGCTGCTGCGCAACCCGCGCGCCAAGATGCAGGGCATCCGCGACGGTTTCGTGAAGCTGTTCTGCCGCCCCGGCACCGGCATCATCGTCGGCGGTGTGGTCGTCTCCCCGCGCGCCAGTGAGCTGATCCACCCCATCTCGATCGCGGTCGACAACAACCTGACCGTCGAGCAGATCGCCAGCGCCTTCACGGTCTACCCGTCGCTGTCCGGCTCGATCGCCGAGGTCGCCCGCCAGCTGCACACCCGCAAGTCCGGGAGCGAGTAACCCTTCCCGGGGCGGGCCGCGGACGGCGGCTGCCGATTCACATATTTGTGCCCCCCGTGCGCACTGCGGATGAAACGTCCCTGCAGTGGCCGGGGGCCGGTGCGCCCCGGGCGTCCGCCGCCGCGGGCGCCCGGCAGGGCGACTGACCAGGTGTCACGCGGGTCGTTCCGCCCGGCAGTTCGACATCCGCACGACATATGCACACCGCATACCACGTCACGCTCCGCGCTGTGAACAACTTCCGTTAATTGGTGCAACCTGCTGAAAACAGACGGTCGTTGGCGTTACTGTCAGTTTCGTGTTCGCTGCAGAACGTCGCCAATTGATCCTTGAAATGGTGCGCGCCAATGGAGCCGTATCGCTCCGGGAGCTCGCCCGCGTCGTCCAGACCTCCGAAGTAACCGTACGGCGGGACGTGCGGGCGCTGGAGGCAGAAGGACTGCTCGACCGCCGGCACGGCGGTGCGGTCCTGCCGGGAGGCTTCACCCGCGAATCAGGATTCCCGCAGAAATCCCATCTAGCGACCGCGGAGAAGACGGCCATCGCCGATCTCGCGGCCGGCTTCGTCGAAGAGGGCGAGGCCATCGTCGTCGGCGCCGGGACGACCACCCAGGAGCTGGCCCGCCGGCTCGCCCGCGTCCCCGGTCTGACCGTCGTCACCAACTCCCTCCTGGTCGCCCAGGCGTTGGCCCATGCCAACCGCGTCGAGGTCGTGATGACCGGCGGCACCCTGCGCGGCTCCAACTACGCGCTGGTCGGCAGCGGTGCCGAGCAGTCGCTCCAGGGGCTGCGGGTGTCGCGTGCCTTCCTCTCGGGCAGCGGTCTGACCGCCGAGCGCGGCCTGTCCACCTCCAACATGCTCTCCGCCAGCGTCGACCGGGCGCTGGTGCAGGCGGCGGGGGAGGTGGTGGTGCTCGCCGACCACACCAAGCTCGGCTCCGACACGATGTTCCAGACCGTGCCCACGGACGTGATCACACGGCTGGTCACGGACGAGCCGCCGGGCCATGACGACCGCGCCGCCACGGAACTCCAGGCGCTGGCCGACCAGGGCGTCCAGATCGCCGTGGCCAACGGCTCGGGCCTGGGTCACGGGCCGGGGCAGCCGGGCAGGGACGGCGGGCCGGGGGACCGCAGAGGGCCCCGGCGGGACGTCCCGCTCCCGGGCCAGCGGCGCAGCCATGCGCCGGGCACCGGGGCCGGCGGGCCACAGCTCCGCTCGGCCCCCTCCCTCGGCGAGGCCGCCGGCGGCCGGGTCGCCGACCTGGCGCCACGGCGCCGCTGAGCACACCGGTCGGGGGCGCGCCACAGGGGCGCGCCGTCCCGGCGGTCTAGGACCTGTCGTCAAACTCCCGTCGTTCGCCCGAAGGGCGGCCCCGCGGCGTCTGGTGCGTGCGATCGCAAGGCGGAGGTTCGCCCCGATACTGGGTGGTTTGGGGGGGTCCCCGCCACCCACCCACAAAGTAAAAGG